>CAZCPW010000131.1:306-4432 GCA_964499925.1 uncultured Lachnospiraceae bacterium | reverse complement strand
GAGCGCAGCGAGGACGGAGAGGGCTTGCCTCTCCCTTTGGGAGAGGTGGCCGAGCGCAGCGAGGGCGGAGAGGGCTTGCCTCTCCCTTTGGGAGAGGTGGCCGAGCATAGCGAGGACGGAGAGGGCTTGCATATTTTTACATATTCACATGCTGCTCCGTGAGCGAAATGTACCTCACGGCTTCATTGAAATTGTCCTCGGCAGTAAACGATCCTTCGAAAAGAGCGGTTTCCATGATGCCTTCAAGTGTGTAATCAAGCATCTTAAGAAGCTTTGACGCATTGGCGCTTTGATTTATAAATTCCTGATCGGCTCTTGCAAGAATGGTGCCGAGGTTGTCACGGTATGTCTTCCTGCTTTCTTCAATAGACAAAAGTGCCTCTGTGACGGTTTCTTTCTCACATGATTTAAGGAACACGCACATATAGGGATGACTCTTTAGCACCTGCATTTTTGCAGCCTCAATCTGCTTTAAAAGCGCAAAATACGAGGTCTCGTCGGGGTCTATCGCACTTGAAAGTTCAAGCGAAATGAGCTTGACGGCATAGTCGTGTATAAACGAATAAACGCCGATTTTCGAATCAAAATAGTGAAAAAGAAGCCCTTTTGAAATATGTGCCTCCCTGACGATATCGTCCGTGCTTGCGTGGCCGTAGCCGTTAAGGGCAAAAATCTTCAAGGCAGCATTAATGATGCGGTCCTGTTTTTCCTGTTTCAAATCAAAAAATTTAGCGTTCATGTCTTCTCCATTTCCGTTGACTTAGATAGTCGAACTCAAGCATAGCATACCGGAAAATTTCTTTCAAGCTAAACAAGGCGAAAATGCGCAAGGTATTTTTCTTTTTCCGGCAAAAAATAGGTGTTTTTAAATTGCGCGATATGGTACGATAAACGGGTAAAAATCAAACAGAGAGGGTACGGATATGAATATTTGCGTAGTAAAAGACTATGATGAAATGAGCAAGAAGGCGGCGGATTTTATCGCCGATATGATTATTAAAAAGCCCGACGGGGTTCTGGGACTTGCGACGGGTTCGACGCCTGTCGGCACTTACAAGAATCTCGTTTCCATGTATGAGGCCGGGAAACTTGATTTTTCAAAGCTTACCACGGTAAATCTCGATGAATACAAGGGCCTTAAGCGTACGCACGACCAGAGCTACTATTTCTTTATGCATGACAATTTGTTTGATCATGTGAATCTGCGTCCCGATGCAAGCTTCCTTCCGGACGGCTCGAAGGATGACGCAGAGGCTGAATGCAAGGCTTACGAGGAAAAGGTTGCCTCGCTTGGCTATGCGGATTTGCAGCTCCTCGGAATCGGAAGAAACGGACACATCGGCTTTAACGAGCCCGCGGATGATTTTGCGGTTAATACACACTGCGTTAATCTGACCGAGTCCACCATCGATGCCAACAAGAGGTTCTTTGCTTCAAGCGATGATGTTCCGAAGCAGGCCTACACCATGGGAATCGGAACCATCATGAAGGCAAAGAAGATTTTGATCCTTGCAAGCGGAGCGGACAAGGCCGAGGCTATCAAAAATTCCTGCTTCGGACCCGTTACACCAAAGGTGCCCGCTTCTATCTTACAGTTCCACCCGGACGTAACTGTTATTTGCGACGAGGCGGCTTACAGCCTTTGCAAGTAAGATAGGATTTCAAGGTCGGTATTCGTGATGAGCGGACCGGCCTGATTCGGAGGCAATTATGAAAATCGGAGCACTTGAAGCCGGCGGTACCAAGATGGTATGCGCCGTCGGCGACGAATTCGGACATATTTTTGACACGGTGAGCATTCCTACCAAAACGCCGGAAATCACCATGCCCCTTATGATAGATTATTTCAAGGATAAAGAACTTGATGCTCTCGGCATAGGCTGTTTCGGACCGATATGCCTTGACAGAGGAGAGCAGGAGTACGGATACATTACTTCGACTCCGAAGCTTGCCTGGCGGAATTTCAACATCGTCGGAGCATTTAGGGATGCACTTAACATTCCCATCGGCTTTGATACCGACGTAAACGGCTCGTGCCTCGGAGAAGCGACGTACGGAGCGGGTGAGGGACTTAAAAACGTTCTTTATCTGACGGTTGGTACAGGAATCGGGGCGGGCATCCTTTCGGACGGACATCTCCTTCACGGGAATCTTCATCCGGAGGCCGGTCATATCCTTATGAAGCGCAAAGAAGGCGATTCTTATAAGGGAAAGTGCCCTTATCACGGTGATTGTTTTGAAGGGCTTGCAAGCGGACCGGCGATTGAAGAAAGGTTCGGACTTCCTGCGCGCGACCTTGCGGATGCGCCTGAAGTTTGGGAGCTTGAAGGCTACTACATAGCCGAGGCTCTTACAAATTACATCCTGATACTTGCTCCGGAGCGGATTATTTTAGGCGGCGGAGTCATGCATCAGACACAGCTTTTTGATATTATCAGGCGAAACGTGCATGAAATGCTTAACGGTTACATTGACACTCCCGAGCTTGCGAGCATGGACACTTACATAGTTCCGGCGGGACTAAATGACGATCAGGGCATAGTCGGATGCCTTATTTTGGGGAGAGACGCATACAATGGATGCATCAGCTAATCGCATTAAAGGCTTTTTAAATACTCTTAGGAATAGTATTTTCACGGACGAGTACAAGGTTCCTACAGTCTACGCCAAGGAAATCGACTATGGCGAGAGGGACACAATCTTTGAAAGCACGGATGCTCCCGGCTGGCACGAATTTCAAAATGCCACTCGCTGGGGAGGCCGTGACAAGCATACCTGCTTTAAGACGGTCTTTACCGTAATGCCCGAAATGGAAGGCAGGGAAATATGGATGCTTCTTTCTACGGGCGCGGTTGATATCTGGAACACGGACAATCCCCAGTTTCTTATTTATATTAACGATGAGATTCTTTGCGGCGCCGATATGAATCACCACGAGGCACTGATTACGAAGTGTGCTCATCCCGGAGAAAGCTTTACGATAGGAGTCTATGCTTATTCAAATTCCGCTACGATTTCGGATTACTTTAGACTTAGCTTCAGAGCAAAGAATGCGGCAGTCGAAAAGCTTTACTATGATGTAAAGGTTTTGTTTGACCTGTCTGAGCAGTTAAAACCCGATGATTTAAACCGCATTCATATTTTTGAATGCTTAAATAATGTAATAAACATGACGGACCTGCGCATTGCAGGTTCGGAGGTTTTTTATAAAAGCCTTAATGAAGCCGATGCTTGGCTTAATGAAAACTTTTATGACAAGCTTTCCGGTGACAATCCCATAACGGTGCACTCCATTGGGCACACGCATATCGACGTTGCCTGGAAGTGGCCGGTCAGACAGACGCGAGAAAAGGCTTTGAGGAGTTTTTCGACAGTCCTTAATTACATGAACGAGTACCCTGAGTACAAGTTTATGTCGAGCCAGCCGCAGCTTTATGAATTTGTCAAAGAAGATTCACCCGAAACCTTTGAAAAGATTCGTGCGCGTGTCAAAGAGGGCAGATGGGAAACGGAAGGCGCAATGTGGCTTGAGGCGGATTGCAACTTAACTTCCGGAGAGTCGCTTATCAGGCAGATTATAAAGGGCAAAGAGTTTTTTGAAAAAGAATTCGGCAAGGGCGACAATAAAGTCCTCTGGCTTCCGGACGTGTTCGGCTACAGTGCCGCACTTCCGCAGATACTCAAAAAGTCCGGCATTGATTATTTCATGACCACCAAGATTAACTGGAATGAAACCAACAAGATGCCGCACGATGTATTTTATTGGAAGGGCATTGACGGGTCCGAGGTCCTCACTTACTTCATCACGACTACGGAGCACAAACTTTATCCTGAGCTTACCCTCAACCCGCGCTTTGAAACGACCTACAACGGCAGGCAGAACGTCACCCAGGTGATGGGCTGCTGGCAGAGATTTTCGGACAAAGAAATTTCAAAGGATGTCCTTACCTGTTATGGGCACGGTGACGGCGGCGGCGGCACCACCCGCGAAATGCTTGAAGAAAACAGGCGTATGCTAAAGGGCCTTCCGGGTATGCCGATTACCAAGAATACCTTTGTAAAGGATTTCTTTATCCTTTTGGATGAGGAGCTTAAAGACAAGAAAGTTCCGAAGTGGGTGGGCGAG
>CAZCPW010000131.1:0-296 GCA_964499925.1 uncultured Lachnospiraceae bacterium | reverse complement strand
AATATCATCGCGGTACCTACACTTCCCAGGCAAAGAACAAAAAGTTTAACCGCCTGTCCGAGTACATGAACGAGGATGCCGAGTGGCTGAGCGTGTTTGCACTCCTTAAGTCGGAAGAGTTTCTTTATCCTGAAACGGAACTTAATGCAAACTGGAAGAAGACGCTTTTGAATCAGTTCCATGATATCCTTCCCGGATCTTCGATAGGTGAGGTTTACAGGGTTTCGGCAAAGGAATACGAAAAGACAATTGCATAAGACCGTGAGCTTATAAAGAAAGCTGCCGACGCGATATCG
>CAZCPW010000130.1:0-4435 GCA_964499925.1 uncultured Lachnospiraceae bacterium | reverse complement strand
ACATAGCATATACGGCATCCTGAGGGCCGTTAAGTGCCTCAACCGAAGCGTACTGCGCAATGGAGTTGGGGTTTGAGGTTGCATGTGACTGCATTGCCGACATATACTTTGCGATTTCAACGCTTGATCCCGTATATCCGATTCTCCAGCCTGTCATTGCATAAGCCTTTGAAAGTCCGGAACAGGTAATCGTCCTCTTATATATCTCATCGTTCAATGAAGCAATACTTACAGGCTTAAGTCCGTCATAGATGAGGTTCTCATACATTTCATCGGAAACCACATAGAAATCACAATCAATTGCTACCTGAGCAATTGCCTCGAGTTCCTCCTTTGAATAAACGGAGCCGGTGGGGTTGTTGGGCGAATTAAGCACAAATGCCTTTGTCTTGTCAGTAACGGCTGCCTTCAGTTCGGATGCCGTAATCTTATAACCGTTTTCCTTTTTGGCATAAACTATAACAGGTACGCCACCCGACATCTTTACCATTTCGGGATAGGAAAGCCAGAAAGGTGCCGGAATAATTACCTCGTCACCCGGATTAATAAGGGCATTGAATATATTTGTCAGAGCATGCTTACCGCCGTTTGAAATAACAATCTGATTGGGTGCATAGTCAAGTCCGTTGAACTCTCTGAATTTCTTTGAAATCGCGGCCTTAAGTTCATTTGTGCCCGATGCCGGCGTATATTTGGTAAAGCCGGTCTCGATAGCCTTAATAGCGGCATCGCAGATATTCTTGGGTGTATCGAAGTCAGGCTCTCCTGCTCCGAATCCCACAACGTCTACTCCGCTTTTCTTAAGTTCCTTCGCCTTTGCCGTGATTGCAAGTGTTGATGACGGCTTAACCGCTTTTGCCTTTTCCGATAAAGAAAGTGACATAAATTTACCTCCGGGTACTAATAAGCCGTGCTCTCACAGGCTTACCTTTAATTGATAGTCAAAATTCAAAGTTCTCTCTAAAACTTTAACCATTGTACCGAAGGAAATTTTTAGTGTCAATAGAAAATTGAATAATTGTATACAATGATACCAGGTTTTCCAAAGTCAAACCGGCTCTGCAAGCTTCCTTGCAAGAGACGGCTTGACCTTGAAAACCGCCCCAACATGAGTAAGTAGCCATTTTTCGAAGAAAAATGAGCGGATTACGAATGGCGGGGCGATTGCGAGAGCTTAAATTAAGGAGCAATCCGGTATCATTGTCGCAACATCTCATCTCTGAGCCTGAAACACCCTCTCATCCCTGCAAGTCATATATATAATCTGATAATTTTCTTTTAACTCTTCCAAAACATGCCTTACTCCCTCATCCTTTCCGTTATCAAGATTCACAAACGGATCGTCAAGTACCAACATGGGCTTTTCATCCCTGTACATGACATCGGTAAGCGCAAGTCTCATGCAGAATCCTGTCAGGTCCTTATACCCGCAGCTGAATGTGTCAATTTTACGCAGCTTGCACATTTCCTCGCTTGAAATTTCCATATTGGCATCAAACCTGAAATGACTTACTTCATCCTTCAAAAACAAACCGCAATACTTTAAAAAGGCTTCTTTGACGGGGCCCACATATTTTGAAGAATAACTCTCATACGCTTTCTTTAAGATATTCTGAGCCTGTCTTGCATGTTCAAGATATTTTGACTTTTCCGTAATTTCTGTTTCAAGCACTTTTAACCTGTCTTCCCTCTCCGTAAGGTCATCAAGTTTGAAAGATTCTTCACTAAGCAGTGCTGTGTCATTTTTAAGAAGCAAGTCAAGGTCGTCAATTTTCGAATTTAACCTCTCCATCTTTTTGTCTGTCTCTTCATATGATAAGACACTGCCTGAAGGAAGATTGTAAAGCTTCCCAACATCGTGAGTTCTTTCAAATTGTAAAAGCCTGTTTTTAGCCTTTAATAGATCCGAAGATATTGATGAATATTCGGCATACACATCGAGAATCGAATCAACACTTACGGCAGTCCTCCCGGATACACTGTCCGTTATTATTTCAATCCTGTCGGTAAGCTCGTAAACTTTTAGAATATTCCAAACTTCATCAAGGGCTTTCTCTCTTTCCAAACGAAGTGCTTCAAGCTTACCTTCCCTATCCCTAAAATAATTAAGCTGCCTCAATTCATCCCTGAGCTCTTCAAACGTCTCCACATAATTTTCGTCCGACTCCAAATTATGATCCGACAAAAATTCTTCTATCTCACTCCGCAGTTTAAAACCGAAGTCGGACTCATCATCTTCTTCATTCCCCCGGTGCTTTAACTTTAAAATACCAACAAGAATAAATACTGCTGCCGCAATAAAGACAGCCGCAAGAATATTACCGGAAGCTGCGGAAACTTTATCAAAAAGATTTGACGTAAAAGCGTAAATACCAAATATGAACCCCAAACATCCTATGAGCAGAAATGCATTAAAACTTCTCTTACTGCTGTCCTCTCCGGTTCCCCATTCATCCTTAAGCTTTTCCAAAAGAGATGCTTTTTCCTCGTACCGTAATATATCGGCTTCGGTAAGCTCTCCATCCGGAAATTTATCCTTAAGCTCTTCAAATTCCAATATTTCCTCGTCTGTAAAAGAATTCTTTTCAAGCTCCAAACCAAGTTCATTTACCTTTTTGGCATGACTTTCCAGTTCATCAAGCAGTTTCTCATCCGGCTCATGCCCGTTAAAGAAATCCTGTCTGACGGATAATTCCCTCTCAAGCATTTTCATCTCGGCTTTAAGCTCTTCATAGGCTTCCCTGTCTTTCTTTAAGCTCAAAAGCTTTAAACTTTGGGTCTTTTGAAGATTGCATTCCCTGATTTGTGCCCTTAGGCTTTCACGTTCAAGTTTTGCTTCTCCGATACGATTTTGAAGCACGTTAATACTCTCTTCGACCTCACTCTTTTTTAAAAGTTCAGCCTTAATAAGGCTGTATTCCTCCCGCAGCCTGTATATTTCACCGGTCTTACGTGTATCGGAAAGGCTGTTTGTCAAATTCTTAAGCCTCTCGTCGGCTTCCTCGTATGCACTTATGTCAAAGGCTTCATCATTGTCCGAGATAAGCGCACTGATACTGTCATTAATGCCGTCGTACTTTACGCTGCTCTGCGTGATAAAGAAAGTCTTAAAAAAGCCTTCACTGTCAATATGAAAGAGTTCTTCTCCGATATTTTTTGAAAAGTCCGTCGAGGGTAAGTCAGTCGACAAGTCCGTAAGAATAAACTCATCGTTCTTTGAAGACTTCCTGTCAAAAAATCGCGTGACTTCATAAGACTTTCCCTTAGCCTCAAATGTCAGCTTTCCTCCGCACCTTTCACCGTTCCAGGGTAAGAACCGCTCACGCTCATTAAAGTTTCTCTTGCTCGCATCCAGGCCGTAAAACATTGCCTTTAAGAAGAAAGCAAGGGTGCTTTTCCCCCATCCGTTTTCTTTATTGACAATGTTTAACCCGTCCGAAAAATCAATTTTCAAAAGGTTCAAGCAGCCGAAGTGCTCTACGGTACAGCTTTTTAATATCATTAAAGTTCTCCCTTAAGTGCCCTGATTCCGATTTTAATGATTTCGCCTTTATCCGCTTCCGATAAATCCTCTTCGGAAATAAGGCGGACAAACTCTCCCTTTAAAGTATTGTCGTATCTGTACCGCGCAGGATCGATATACACTTTCGTCTCATCATCTGTCCTTACCGCGGCAAATCTTCCTTCAATTGCCTTCTTAATGTATTCCGTATCAAGGTCATTTTCAGCATCTGCCGATCCCTTCAAAATAATCTTGATAAAATCACATGAAGTAGCCTTTGTAAGTGAAATTTCTTCCGATACTCTTCTGTATACTTCCCCTGTGTCGGAAGCTCCGGTCACATCCACCCGTAATTCTAATACGTGTCGTCTTGCAAACGGTACAAAGGTATCCGTGACTTGCCCTGTATCCTCATCTATATCAAGTACTGCAAAGCCGTGCTCCCCCGGTTCGTCAAATCCTCTTGCCTCAAGGCACCCCGGGTAACAGTATTTCACATTTCCCTCTAAAATCCCGGTCCTATACTCATGTATATGCCCAAGTGCCATATAGGAAACGTTCTTATTCTTAAAACATCTTAAATTGATGACATCAGGTCCGGGATTGCCGATTGAGTCATAAATGTTTCCGTGCAGCGTAACTATATTTATATTTGCAGGATTTGCCGTAAAACTTTGCTGAACAATCACAGAATTTTTCAAATTAAGGCAAACCCCGTAAAGCATAATGCTGCGGTTTCCTGTCTTTAAAAGTTCATAAGAAGTCCATTCATCCTTAAATGTATACAGATTGTCAGGCATATCGGCTTCATATACACATGTCCCATCGTGATTTCCCTTAAGCCAATAAAAAGAAATATGCGAATTTGACCGCATGCATCCAAATACAATATCCGAAGCCGTCCTTGAAACATTTGCTCTGTCAAAAAGATCG
>CAZCPW010000129.1:0-4455 GCA_964499925.1 uncultured Lachnospiraceae bacterium | reverse complement strand
TGTTACAAGCCGGCGCACCTTAATCCGGACACGGACGATTTAATGTACGCACACTCAAATATACTAAACCACGTTTTTATAACTGTCAAGCACAAAATTACCTCGAATGTCCGCCTCCTCCGTGGGAACCGCCCCCGCCCGAGATGTGGCCACCGCCGCCTCCGCCGCCGGGGCCGCCGCTTGATGTCTCAATGCGCGTTTTGGTAACACTTTTCCTTATGAAACGGTCTTCCCTTATGGGGAATTCCGGCATTCCTTCAAGATAAGTCTCATTCTTAACGGTATTTGCCGCGGCCTTACTGCTCTTATGTATCAGGAAATATACCAGTGTAACAACAAGTGCAATTATAACCGCAATCCCGAAAAATTCTTCAAGTAAACCTTGGAATTCATTGTGTGAACTTGTGTTGTCCTTGACTATCTGCTCTACAAAATCCACACAGGCCTGGTAGTAGTCATATTCAACCTCTTCATAAAAAACATCCAGACAATGATCTATATCATAAGATGAGTATCTCTCCTGTGCTTTACCGGTTGTTCCCATCCAGGTGTAAATACTGCCGTCTGCTTCCCTGTAAACATTGTCTACAAGGATTACACCGTCGCCCGAATCAGTCTGCCCGTTTAGTACCTGAGGCTTATCAAAACCGAATTTGCCGTCCTCCCAGAACTTGTCCGCATAAACCATTACGTATTTATCCGGAGTAATTTCCATTGTGTATTTCGACCTGTACTCAAGCTCATAACTCTCCAAGGACTCGTTTAAAGTAACTATGACAATATCTAAAGCCGTTAAACTCTCGGCCTCACTTATCTTGGCTTCAAGTTTGCTTTCCTCTTCATCCGTGAGCTGGTCTCCGTAGTCAAAAACTCTTTGCGAGCCGTATACTCTCTCGGTGTTGCCGCTTACATAGGTAACAGCCTCCTCATGCGGGAATGCAACGGTTCCTATCAGCCAAATTACGAGAAGTACACCTGTTATAATAAGCGGAACTCTGAAGTTGCGAAAATATTGTTTAATATCTGCTTTGCGATTGGTATCCATTTAGCCAAGCACCTCCGCAATACTTAATAAAAGACTTGCTATTGCCAAGGTAAGTCCGCCTGCCGTAAGGCTGTAAAAAAGAACCTTCAGCTTTGAAACGGGAGTCTTTCCGACTACCTTGCCCGACTGTCCGTTCACATAAATGGGATAATCCTTGCCGGCCCATGTATAGTCATACTTCCATACCGGGAAAATTGCAAAATACGTATCCTTCCCGGTAAGAGACGTCGTATCCAGACTCGGTGTCAAAGTTGCGTAGCCGTTCAGCGAATTGTGCAAAAGTGCCGACGCCGACGATACAACCTTCTTCTTGGCTCTGTCCTCGTACTTTTCCTTAGTGTCATTGTAAACTTCTCCGAAGAAGCCCGACATGAATCGGGGGTCAAAGTCCGTGAGAAGCTTATAATTGTAAGGCTCCATCAGGTCCATGATTTCGTCGTTCATTTCTTCCGATGCGTCGGCCGGAACATTTTCATATGAAACAAGCATCTTTCTTTCTACATCAAAGAAGGATGTTTCCGTATAATTGTAATTGCCCGATCTCCAGGAACGAACCTTGGTACCCATTCCTCTGTAATTTCCCTCTGCATCGTAATTGTAGAGAAAGAAAGGAACGTAATATCCGTCCATGCCCTTAAGCGATTTTTCACTTAAAAAAGTGGAAGGCGTAAAGGTACGTTTCTTAAATGTATTGTCAATGTTTTTAACAGCCTGCTCTTTCGATACCGAAAAAGGAATGATCATATCGGGCTTGTATTCGCCCTCGACTCTTTCATCGAAAACAAGATAATTATTGCAATACGGGCATCTGCTCGAGCTCGTAAACTGACCTACGGTAAGCTCACCGCCGCAGGACGGGCAAACCGTCAGCGACCTGTCGCCTTTTACTTCCCCTGTATCCACGCCTTCGCAGAAAGGGCAGTAAAGATTTTTCTTCTCGGGGCTGTACACCATGTTGCCGCCGCAGTTTTTGCATTGAAAATTCATTACTACAACCACCTCTGTATAAATTCTATTACCTCATCCTGAGGCAACGGTCTTGAAAAATAAAATCCCTGAATATATTCGACGTCAAGTTTTTTAAATTCAAGGAACTGTTCTTCCGTTTCAACGCCTTCCACGACAACCTTCATTTCGAGCTTATGCGCCATCTCGATTGCCGCAACGGTCGCTATCCGTACTTTTTCATTCTCAAAGTATCCACTCGTCAGCAGTTTGTCGATTTTTAAAATTTTAAGCGGAAGCGATACCACATACGAAAGATTTGAATATCCGGAGCCGTAATCATCAAGCGAAAAAGAAGAACCGTATTCCATCAGTTTCTTCATATTCAAATCAAGAGCACGCTTTGATGTCATGGCCGCCGACTCCGTAATTTCAAAGTTAATACGGTACGGCGGAACCTGATACTCTCCCATAATGTTCTTCAACATACGTGAAAGTTCCGCCTGCATGCACTGAACAGTCGAAAGGTTGACCTCAATAAATTCAATCCCGTATTTTTCAATATGCGACCTTTGAATAAACAGGCATACCTTTCTGAATACAGTTTCTCCGAGTCTTAATATCATTCCGTTCTTCTCGGAATACTCTATGAATTCATCCGGTCCGATTATCGTTCCGTCTTGATCTTTAAGTCTTACCAAAGCCTCAAGTGATGAAAACTTTCCTGCCTTGATATCATAAATGGGCTGGTAATAAACAAGTATGCTGTCGTTCTTAAGCGCCCAGTCAAGCGTATACTGCATTTCAATGTTTTTAGCTCGTCGCTTTAATTCGTCATTGTCAACGACGAGCACTTCACCGGTGGTAATCTTCTTGCTCTCTTCGGCAAAGTAGTAAATAACCTCTTCAAGAGTTTCTTCATCATTAAACGATGAAATATCCTCAATATAGGAAAAAGTAGCATTCACATCACATGAAATGTCATCTGCCTCCCACGGTTCCGAAAACCTTCTCTGCAGCAAATCAATCGCTTTTTCTGCCTCTTCTTTATCCTCAAACAGCATGCAGAAAAGTGTTTCTTCAATCCTGAAAAGCGTGGAATTCGGTATCCCGTCGGCAAACTCCGAAATATGCAAAATAATCTTTTCGACCGTCTGATTTCCGAACACCTCATTTATGACCTTGGTATCCGTAATGCCTATCGTAACAATCGCACATTTCTTGTGGCGTCTGATATTCTCGTGCATTATCAGTTTGAAGCCCTTTTTATTAAAGACGCCGGTTGCGTAATCAAGATGATACTCGGGATTTTCAAGCTTACAATACATATAAAGTACGGCAAGCGCCATTATAAAGCTTACAAGCAAGAGACTGTTGTTTATAAACTGTATCGTGGCAACGATTACCCACGAAGCCATCCAGAAATAAATTGCAGATCGTCTTTTATCCGTTATCTTCTTTCGAAGTCTCACAACCATCGTGGTTGAAGCGGCGATATACAGAGCGCAAAATACATAGGTAACAATAACCGGCACGCCGTAAGAATATATCTCGCCGTCCGCATTATGCAGATAAATGGGGAAAATGCAAAGAACAATTACTTCAAGAATAGCCGGAATGTAGGTCGCATATACCAGGTAAGTATTAAAGGAATATCTGACCTCCGCAGCGGCAAAGAACGCCGCCTGGCAGGCAACCATTACAATAGTCAGCAAATAAAACTTGCATATAAGCGTCGTTGCCGTTTGCCCGATTACGTCTATATAATTGATTGCGAAAATTGAAACAATATCCGAAATGATACTTAATATGACCAAGGACAAGAGTCTGGTATAAGCTCTCTCTGCCGAAAAGCGCAGTCTCTTCTGTCTCAAGCACATTGCCGCAACGACAAGTGCCATAATCAGACCCGCGCATTGAAATTCAATATTCCAGACCATAATCCCTCCGAAAAATCTATCCGTTGATAAAGAAAATTTTCTTTATCCCCGACACTTTCATAAATAAATATACTGAAATTTTCAGTATAAGTAAAGTAAAAATACCCCTGCGGTTTCCCGCAGGGGAGCTTAGTGCAATCTATAAATTTTTTCTTTCACTTCAAATTTTTACTTTAAGCGAACCTTCTGGCCTGCATAGATATATTTCTGTGCAAAGAGGTCTGCGTTTAAAGCCTTCAGTTTCGGAAGAGAAACCTTGTTCTTTACGGCAATCTTATACAGTGAATCGCCTCTTTGTACCGTGTAGTACTCGGCATTAGCTGTATCCGTAGCAGTTGCAACAGTTGCCGTAGTTGTACTTCCGGTGGTATAGCCGACAATCAGAACCTGGCCGACGTAAATTCTTGAAGGATTCTTTACCTGAGGATTTAAGGCAATTAATTTTCCGAGTGTCATGCCGTATTTACGGGCAATCTTTGCCATGCAGTCACCGCGCTTTACTACATACTGAGTCGGAACGGAAGC
>CAZCPW010000128.1:0-4501 GCA_964499925.1 uncultured Lachnospiraceae bacterium | reverse complement strand
TCATACTTCTCTTTCAATGCTTCATATTCCTTGGTAATAATCGTTACGGTTTTGGTATCTCCGCAAAGATTGTCGGGATGGAATATCTTTAATAAATCCCTATAGCGTTTTCTTAAAGCAAGCTGACTGTTTACTCCCGCAAAAAGAAGCTCCCCTGCATCATCAAAATCATCCTTACAGGTGCTTCCCTTTGATGCTTCGTACATTAGCTTTTCTTTTTCGAACTTCTTTCGGTCCTCTTCCAAAGATGCAAACCCCGACTTTAGGATTTCCATCTTTTTATCAAAGAACAATTCCTCATCCTTAAGACGTTTACGCTCATTAAGGCAGCGTAAATTGATTTCTTTCATCTCCTCCACAAACTGAAGCCGCTCGGAAATGAACTTTTCCTGCATTTCGTTAATTTCTTTTTTCTTAAGTTCAAGTTTAATGCTCTCTTCAAAAATAAACCTTTTAAGATCATTAAGCTTTTCCGTATCATTGCCTGTCAGGATTTCTTCGAAGGACGCTTTATCGTCCATTATTCAGCTGCCTCCGGGAATGCCGCGTCAATTGCATCTTCATCTGAAATTTCGGGTTTCTTTTTACCGACTGAATTCGAAATCTTGTCAACTACATCGGGAATCATATCAAGTACCTTTGTAATGGCATCCTGATTCTTAATGT
Organism: uncultured Lachnospiraceae bacterium; assembly: GCA_964499925.1. Lineage (GTDB taxonomy): Bacteria > Bacillota > Clostridia > Lachnospirales > Lachnospiraceae > UBA1258. Next base: position 3,835 of record CAZCPW010000128.1, on the reverse strand, counting down.
TAACAAGCTTTGTATTTCCGTTCTTAATCACCAAAACGGCACTCGGTGTTACCTTTCCGGACATACCGCCGCCACCGCCGTTATTGCCGGGATTTTCGGAAGCTCCGGCACCTACGCCGAAAGAAATATCCACCAAAGGAAGGATAATCGTATCATCAATTCTGGTGGGCTCTCCCACAACAGTCTTGGACGATAAAATCGAATCCATACCCTTTAATAACGAATCAATAATCGAACTGCAATTTTTTTCTGCCATCTTAAACCTCCTTGAAAAGCTTAATAATCTTCTTGATGTCTTTATTAAAATATATCTTAAGTCCGTTAATCAATAATGTAATAACCGTCACATGACCTTTTGCATAGCCCTTTACATCGATTACCTTTTTTTCAAAGCTTCCGTAAACATGAATATGCTTTGCAATTACCGGATAAAGCATTGAAGTGATTGCAATCAGATTCCCGGTTGTTGAAGGATCGTCAAAGCCTATGAGACAGGTAATATCCCACTTTCGCGGCAATATATTCTTTAAAATCTTTCGAATCTTGTCCTTTGAATAACGGAAAGCCGCTTTAAATCTTTCCGACTTCAAAATTCCTATATATGCCTTGATTTTATCATATATATTTGTTTTTTGAGAAGACGGTTTCTTCTTTTTGGTATTTGAAGTCCTGGCTTCTTTTGAATCCGTTTCATCCTTTGAAGGCTTGGTCTCTTCCTCTGTAGCCTCTGCGTTTTCCTCATTTATAGGCTTTGGTTTCTCAACAATCGTTTCACAGTTTGAAGTCTTGACATCTTCACCGAGTACCGAATTTGTAGTAGCTTCAGCATCTCCTGTTTCGGCGCCTTTTAAAGATGAATCTTCATCCGAATCCGGTTCGTCAAAACTTATATCTTCCGTCGTTTTTTTCTTTTTATTAAGCCTAAACCACAAAATCTTAATCTTTAAAGGATCTTCGCTTCCATAATCAAAGGACAAACGAAAGAATCCAAACAGCCAATGTACCCTCGCCCTTATAAAGGGTTCGTCGTCATCTTTGTAGCTTCCCTTTGCATTATAAAAAACAGGGAAAAACAAAACGAGCAAAACAACAAGAAGAATGAATGCAAGGATACCAAGCAGCGCAAGCCCAATATACATAAGAATATGTAGAAATATATCCATCATTCCTCCGTGTCCTTATAAAACAAGGAATCTATCAATTCGGGAGTAATCTTTTCAAGTGTTTCCTTAAAGCGCACATCGTCAAAAAACATAAAGGAAGCTTGCGTAAGGCACCTTATATATTCATAAGCGTCATCCATTTCTTTGCAAAGGCATATAACCTCACGTTCAACCGACCTCATATACTTAAAAGCAAAGAAACGTGACTCGATAATTTCCGGTTTTTCTTTATCAAGAGGCATATATACGACGTAAAAGCTCTTTAAAACTTTACCCTTGTTAAGCTTTTTTATAAGCCTTTCCGGATGCTTTATAGGCTTTGCGATATATGCATTTTCAGAAAGAAAAACTTTATCTTTCATACCACTTCCCGACTGATTTCAACCTTTTATACTCGGCGTAGGCCTTCTCTAAAATTTCTTTTTCATTGGGATATTTAAGAAGAAAAATAGCCTCATGATACTTATAAAATCCCGAATCTTCAAAATACTCTTCTTTTTGCGGTCTTGAATAAAACGCATTTGAGCTCATCAAGAACCAATGAACCGTTTTATTTACCTCATCATCATTTCCGTTAAATACATAGTGCGTTTCGCCGACAGGCTCGATAATCCTGGCGATGGAACTCCCCTCTTCATACACTTCTCTCAGTGCCGTATCCTCAAAGGTTTCACCTTCTTCGACAGTACCTTTCGGGAGCACCCAACCGTGATAATGATTGTAAAAATTCTTGTATAAGAGCAAAATCTTACCCTTGTGGATTACGACTCCACCGCAACTGGTTGCCTCTTTCATTGCAAACCCTCCGTAAAAATCATTTGTTTGATTGTAACACAATTTTACCGCTTATAAAACTCCCTTGTTAAAGTAGGCCTTTGTATAGAATTTTATTTTTGAGCCGGTCTTGTACGCCTTCAAAACCTCGTTTATTTCGCACTCGCCCTCATCCGTAAAAGAGATAATTTTTGAATAATCCTTCAAAAAATCCATTTCATCAAAGAGACATGTCGGAACGCTGTTGTAAACAGTATTAAAGCAGTAATCGCAGTTTCTGAAAACAGGGAAATTTACGCCTGTCCTGTCTTTAAGATAAAGAAACTTATCACCTGCATTTTTATTGCAGGAAAAAGAAGTTTTATGAATACAATTTGCGGTACGCATAAGCGGAATGCGACCGTATGCAAACACGTACTCTCCCGATTGCTTTGTTTCCCTTATTTCCTCCTTTGAAAGTTCAAACGGGATAACAATTTTATCGCAAAAATGTTTTAACGCATCGGCCGAATTACGGTTAAATGAGTACATTTCGGGGCCTGCAATCACCATACCCGCATATGAAGACTCGTAAACCATTTCAAGCTCATCGTAATTTCTTACAAGAACACCGAAAACATTTTCTTTGGTGCATGCATCAATAATTTTCTTTGTTTCTCTAAAATCACCGTTCCTGCATATATCCGGGAAAAGAACAATTGTGTCGAATGCATCTGCTTTTACATCCTTATAAAGCTTATAATCAAGCCCCACTAAAGTATTGAGTGAATAATTATTGATAATTTCATACTGTTCTTTATTTGTGACACATATGATATCTTTTGGTGAAAATTTGCGCTCTCTTAATTCAAAATTCTTCTTTGAATAAATATTGGCAAGCCTGTCATAATCCTTCAAAAGTTCTGCTTTAAGCAAATCGGCGCATTTTCGCCTGTACTCGTTTAATTGTTTAACTCCTATAAAGCCAAGGCCATCGCACTCTATCGTTAAATCATTTAGTTCAAAGGGAGTATTTCCAAGCTTTGAAAGCTGCTTTTTAACATCTTCGTCTTTGGTCGGATTGTTTAAAGCTTTTTCAACAACATCACCGGTAAAATTTACAAACTTGCCCTTTGCATTTAGTGAAAAAGAAAAATTCTCACCGACCTTTGAATAGACATATCCGTCGACTTTAATCTTCCTTAAAGTATCTATATACTCTCTCTTTACTTCACTTTTGAAAGCCTCGTCGGTCTTTGAATATGCGGGATTGTCAAGCGTAATCATTTCACGCCCGTTTCTTCTGAAATAATATCCGTCCGAAATTTCGGAACGCATATACATGTTCTTAAGCTCGTCTAAATCTTTTGAATCTACGCAGTAATTTTCTTTATCTCTTTCATAAAGATCAATGTACTTTCTGTACATTTTTGTGACAAAAGCCGTGTACTCAGGGCTCTTCATACGGCCTTCTATTTTGAGGGAATCAATGCCCGCCTCGATCAGTTTTGGCAAGGTTTCAAGAGTACACTGATCCTTCATTGAAAGAAAATACTTGTTTTTAAGCTTTGAATCCTTGACATTTTCAATTGAATACGGTTGTCTGCACGGGCCCGCGCATCTTCCGCGGTTTCCGCTTCTTCCGCCGAGGCACGACGAAAACAGGCATTCTCCGGAATATGAGTAACACATGCTTCCGTGAATAAAGGTCTCAATTTCAATGTCACAGTTTGCCTTTATTTCTTTAATTTCCTGTAAAGAAAGCTCTCTTGCCAGAACCACCCTCGAAGCACCTAAGTCTTTATAAAATTTTACGGACTCACTGCCTGTAGCAAAGCCCTGGGTGCTCACATGACATTCCATCTTCGGAAATTTATCTTTAAACACCGAAATAAGGCCCAAATCCTGCACAATGCAGG
>CAZCPW010000127.1:0-4524 GCA_964499925.1 uncultured Lachnospiraceae bacterium | reverse complement strand
ATAGCCGAGTCTCCAACCGGTCATAGCGTAAGCTTTTGAAAATCCGTTGATGAGAACCGTTCTTTCTTTCATGCCGGGGAGCGAAGCAATCGAAACATGGTCGCCCTTGTATGTAAGCTCACTGTATATTTCGTCGGAAAGAACGTAAATGTCCTTTTCTATGCAGACCTTTGCGATTTCCTCCAAATCTTTCCTCTCAAGGATGGCTCCGGTTGGGTTATTTGGGAAAGGAAGTACCAAGAGCTTTGTCTTGTCCGTGATGGCGCTTCTCAATTCATCTGCCGTAAGTCTGAATTCATTTTCTCCCTTAAGGTTGATGATTACAGGCTTTCCGCCTGCGAGAACGCAGCAGGGCTCATATGAAACGTATGACGGCTGAGGAATGATGACCTCGTCACCGGGATTCAGCATCGCACGCATACATACGTCAATGCCTTCCGAACCGCCGACCGTGATGAGCACTTCCTCCAAAGGCTTGTAGGAAACGTTGCAGCGTCTCTCAAGGTATTTGCCGATTTCTTCTCTTAACTCTTTCAGTCCCGAGTTTGAGGTATAGAAGGTGCGTCCCTTCTCAAGGGAATATATGCCCTCATCCCTGATGTGCCAGGGAGTATCGAAGTCGGGCTCGCCGACACCGAGGGAAATGGCATCCTTCATCTCGGCAACTATATCGAAGAATTTCCGGATTCCCGAAGGTTTTATTTCTACTACTGTATCTGATAAAGGGTTTCTCATGGTGTGATCTGCTCCCTTTCATCAACATATTTCTTGCCGAGGATGGTTCCGTGATCCTTGTACTTTTTAAGGACAAAGTGGGTGGAGGTGCTGAGCACCGACTCGAGTGTGGAAAGCTTGTCCGATACGAACTGCGAAACTTCCTTTAAGGTCTTTCCCTCGAGCGAAACCAAAAGGTCAAATCCGCCTGAAATCAAGTAAACCGCATTAACCTCGGGGTATTTGTAAATTCTTTCGGCAATCGAGTCAAAGCCCTGACCTCTCTGGGGAGTTACCTTTACCTCTATCAAAGCACTTACTTTTTCTATTGAGGTCTTTTCCCAGTCAATAAGCGTATGATATCCGCAGATTATGCCTTCTTCTTCCATTGCCTTTAATTCATTGGCTACGTCGATTTCTTCCATACCAAGGATAACCGCAAGCTCTTTAATACTGATACGTGAATTCTTTTCAATTACATTAAGTATTGTTTCTCTCATCTTCATACTCCATTCTGTAAAATTTTAAAAATTTCATCTGTCTTCGGAGGCTCCAAAAATCTCTTTATATCATCGTTTATGATGACCCTGTCATTGGAATCCGTTATTTTTCCTATTATACTCGCTTCTATTCCGGCCGCCCTAAGATTGGCTGTAAGCCCGTTTCCGTCAGCCGTTGTACAAAGAAGGGCTCCCGTCGAAGCAAGTTCATACGGGTTAATGTCAAAAAAATTGCAGATTTCAACGGTTTCCTGCTTAATCGGAATCTCCTTAAGATTCACGGTAAGTCCAACGCCTGCGCAGGCACCAAGCTCCCAAAGGGCTGCGAATATTCCGCCCCTTGTAACGTCGTGCATGGCTGTGACGCCGGACTTAACGGCTATTGCAGCCTCCGGAATTATCGAAAGAAACTTATCGAAATTCTTTGCATCGTATATATATTTGTGAGGGAACCGCTTTAATAGCTCCTCCTCCCTCGCTTCCGCCAGTCTGTATGTGCCCTCAAGACCTATCCATTTCGTAAGCACTATATCGTCGCCGGGACGTGCACCTCCGGGTGCCAAACAGTCATCCGCACTTCCTACGGCGGTAACGTTTAGAACAGGCGTATTTACCGCATCCGTAACCTCGGTGTGACCGCCGATTATCTGAACATTCAGGGAATCCGTAATCTTTGTAACCTCATCCGTCATATTCTGTAAATCGTCTTCCGAGAAGGCCGGCGGAACGAGTACCGTAAGCACGATTCCGACAGGCTCGCCTCCGGACGCTGCGATATTATTTACTGCCCTGTATATCTGCCTTGCGTCGCCTATTACCGGATTTGAAGAAAGAAGCACGTTCGCCCCATCCTTAAAACGCAAACAAGCGCAATCCGCTCCTACGGCTGCACCGTTTGAGACCTCACTGCGCTTTAGCTTAATCTTTTTAAGTATGGATCTTTTCAGAACATTTTCAGGAATCTTCCCCTGTTTCAACTCCATTCTCCCTCAAGGTTTGTCTTAAACAAGATATGATGTTACAATGGGTATAATCATACAAATGATTAGAATAATGACTAAAATAATCGTAAAAACACGTCTGTTTTTCTTGTTGTAGAAGTTCATTTTCTCACCTTTATTTCTGTTTCGAATGGAGACAATTATAGTATATGTACTGGAAAATTGCAACCGTAGCCGCCCTCTTCGGAGTACTTGCCTGGGCAAAGATCAGAGTAACAGTTCAGACACACAAGGACCAGGACGCCGTCGACGACTTTTGGGACAGAGAAGAGCAGGCAAACTTCACCCGCAAAAAGGATTTGGAACATCTTGACTATATTCACATTCCCGATGATCTCCCGATTGACCTCATAAAAGACCATACCGAGTACGAAGGCATAAAGAAAACAATAGACAACCTTAAGTCGGAGCGTATACTTAATTTAACGGGGCTTACCAATACCGACCTTAAATATGAATACGGGGTTGCCAATCTCGATACGGTTTCAAAGTACGACGAGAACTACACGGCAATGGTCACAACTCTTCAGAAGCTTGCGGATATTCTTCTTTCTATCTCTCATGAGGAAGAAGCCGTTAAAGTCCTTGAATTTATGGTTTCCACAAATGTCGATATCAAGAAAACATATCGCCTATTGGGGCAGTTTTATTTAAATACCTTTCAGCGTGAAAAGTATGAAGACCTTATCAAGAAGGCCGAGGCTCTTAACTCGATCAACAAACCCTATATAGTCCAGATGCTAAGGGAGCTTAATTAACGTTTGTTTATGCCTGCACAGGCATCTACATAAACAAAAATGCATTGGAGGTTATCAAATGAAACTCAACAAGAAACGGACCTTTCTGATTGGCTTTGCCTTCTTCGGCATTTGCCTTTTATGGCAGGTCTACGATTCATGGTGTCCTCCCTTTTTAACGGACATCTTTGCCCGCCGTATGTACGGACTTTCCACTGCCGAGTTAAAGGCAGGCGAGTCAAGTAAGATTTTAAACGTTCAGTGGATAGTCGGCATCATCATGGCATGCGACAACCTGGCAGCCCTGATACTTCTTCCGATTTTTGGAAATCTTTCCGATAAGACCAAGTCTCCCATCGGAAAAAGAATGCCTTACATCCTGCTCGGCACCTTCGTAGCTGCCATTGCTTTTCCTTTTATTCCGTTATTTTTCCATAACAACAACATCGTCGGCATGGTCATCATGATGGCAATCGTGCTCATGTTCATGATGATGTACCGTAACCCCGCCGTTTCACTGATGCCCGACATCACGCCGAAACCCTTAAGAGCAAAGGCAAACGGCATCATCAACATAACCGGCTATATCGGCGGAGCGTTTGCGACGGTACTCGGTATTTTCTTAAAGCTTTCCGATTACATTAACGTATCCGACGAGGCAAGAAAGCTTTGGATCATCGAAATTCCCTTCCTCATTGCCTCCGTGCTGATGGTAATTTCCGCTATGGTTCTGTTCTTTACCATTAAGGAAAATAAACTCGCCGAAGAGCTTAAGGATGAACTTCAGGAAGGTGAACGTCTTGCGCAGGTTGAAACTCCCATTGACGATGACAAGCCCATGTCAAAGGCAAACAGGAATATGCTTCTTGCCATTCTCGGAGCGGAATTCTTGTGGTTTATGTCCGACAACGCAATCGGAACCTACATCGGCAACTATGTCATCTATTATCTTAATTCGGCATCGAGCGCCACAATGGTCATGACTATTGTCGGCGGACTTGCCTCTGTTGTGGGATTTGCGGTTGCGGGCTTCATTGCCGATAAAATCGGCCGCAAGTGGACCATTTCAACAGGTCTTTCAATAACCGTTGTGGGTCTTTTGATAATGTGCCTTGCTCGTCCGACAGGTGTCGTTACAGGTGCAAACGGAGAATACGCTTTCCCCGTTATCCTTTATGTCGTATGGACCATAAAGGGGTTTGGTATGGCTTTGGTACACAACTGTTCCTTCCCCATGGTCGTGGAGCTTTGCTCGTCAAAGAAAATCGGCAAGTTCACCGGTTACTACTATTCGGCAAGCATGGGAGCCCAGACCGTTACACCTATTCTTTTGGGACTTGTATTTAACTTAACGGGCAAGTGGAGTGTTCTTCCCATCTACTGCTCAATCCTGCTGGTCGCAAGCCTATGCGTATTTACCACCCTTGTAAAGAACATTAAGGCTAAAAAGGTAGACAACGCAAAGGGCCTGGAAGCCTTGGGGGATGATTGATTCTAAATATAACATTTCATATAATTATCTAAATAGCAAATGTTATACAAGGAGTGTAAAATGCATACATTAATCAAATC
>CAZCPW010000126.1:0-4582 GCA_964499925.1 uncultured Lachnospiraceae bacterium | reverse complement strand
CCAAAATATTGCAGTTATTGTCGGCAAGATAGGTGCAGGTCTTTGCTATGATTCCGACTGTATCCTTGCCCACTACGGTAATTATAATCTTATCCATGTCTTCTCCTTTATATTTCGATGATTTCCATCGGAGTATCTCTTTTAGCTACCCTTATTTCAAAATCATTCCCGTGATACTTGGTATGTGCTGCCTCGATTTCAAATCTGACCGACTCGTATGCAAGCTCCGGGATATTGTTCTCTTTGCTTAAGTGCCCTAAAAATATCGCCTTAACCTCGTCATGCAATACCGAAGAAAGAAGGCGTCCCGAATTTTCATTTGATAAATGTCCGTGGTCCGAAAGAATTCTTTGCTTTAGGTAATAAGGGTAAGGTCCGACCTCAAGCATCGAAACGTCGTGATTTGCTTCAAGCATGATTATATCAGAATTTTTAATCGCGTCGACGGTGTAATCCGTGTAGGTGCCAAGGTCCGTTACCACAGAGACTTTCTTTTTCCCCTCGCATAAAGTAAAGGCCGTCGGATCGTTGGCATCATGTGAAATGTGAATAGGTTTAATCGACAAATCCTTGATTTCAAAGGTTTCGTCGGCATTTACGTAATTAAACAGGTCTTCATCAATCTTACCGAGCGAAGATGTTTCCCTGATGCCGTCCGCCGTTCCCCTTGTCGAATATATGGGAATCGAAAGCTTCCTTGAAAGAACTCCCAACCCCTGAGTGTGATCCGTATGCTCATGCGTTACCAAAACGGCATCTATGTCGTGAATATCTATTCCGAGGCTCTTAAGTCCCTCACTCGTTCTTTTAAAGCTGATTCCGTCATCTATCAAAATATTTGTCGTGTCCGTTCCGACAAATATACAGTTTCCGCTTGAGCCGCTCGCAATTGGCGCAAATCTCATATGACTATAAGTCCTTCCAGTAAATATTAAGTATATCGCCGTCCGATAAAGGATTTAAGTATACGGCCGGCGCTCCGTTACAAAGTGTAACAATGGAACGACCCCTTGAATCGTTTAAGTCAAAATCAATATGGTCAAATACGTCCACAAAGACATATTCCTTCTTGCCGTTTAACGCAACTTCTTCATCATTTACCAAAACCGTAATACTTGTGTTTGACATTCCTTGAGACTGAGTTTCGGTCCGGGCATTCGTCCGGGTCTGAGATTCCGACTGTGACCGAGTTTGCGGTTGGGTATATGGCTTTGACTGTGTCTCAGGCTTTGAAGCAAGCGCGCTTTCAAGCTGTTCCTTTGTGAGATTGTCAAGGATCTCCACCCTGTCATCTTCGCAAATCTCGTAATCGGCGGCTGCTTCTTTCCCATTTACAAGTACGGGCCTTGAAAGCTTCAAAGTCTTTCCGTCAACGTTTAAGTTCAGTCCTTCTTTGTACTCAGGCAGATCCTTTATCTGTAAACGTGCCCTCACACCTGCGGTTGATTCCTTTATGACAATCTTGTCGTTAGAAAGAATCTTCGTCGTAATATCCGCCGGCTTTCCGTTAACCGTTATTTCACAGGCTTCGCCGATTTCACCCTTTGCTATCCTTGACTTTCCGTTTACGCTGTAAGTAAGTCCGCGCCCTCTCTTGGGGAAGAGTCCGTCGTTTGGAAAGCCTGCCTGAACGCAGGCATCAAGAACCGTCGTATGACCGTTGTCGTACATCTTAAGACGGGTTCCGTTAAAGGTGACAAATATCAGATTGTTGGTATGCTCGTAATAATTTAGGCAGATTCCTATAGGGGTGACCATAAGCGAGGTCTTTAAGGCATCGTTGTTTAAGAAATCAATCTTGCCCATTACCTCGGAGCCTCTTAGCGCAACCCTTTCTTTTTGTATGGAAAGCTTCTCCGCAAGCATATCCGTATAACCCTTTATCGAAGCGCCTCCGCCTACCACAAACACGGCGCTGACGCTTTTTCCGCCGTTAAGACGGATTATTTCATCGGATACTGCCTTAGTCTCCTCTTCCATAAGAGGCTTTATCACCTTATATGCATCCTCGGCGGAAACTGTCTGTGAAAGACCCATGATATCCTCATAGGTAATTTCTTTACCTTCGCCGATTCCCTTCTTTATATGCTCAGCCATGTCAAAGTCGGTGAGATACTCCATTGCAAGCCTATCGGTAAACTTATCTCCCGCCATAGGTATCATGCCATAAGCAACAATACTTCCCTCTCTGGTAATTGAAATATCGCTGGTACCGGCTCCGACGTCCACAAGCGCTATATTCAGCATTCTGAAGCGCTCCGGAATGGCAACGGAGATTGCGGCTATAGGCTCCAATGTCAGATTTGCGACTTCCAAATCGGCAAGCTCAACCGCCTTATAAAGTCCGTCTACAACATCATCCGGCAGGAAGGTTGCAATTATATCCGCGGAAATAACGCTTGCCTTATGCCCCTCAAGATTTCCCATCGGGTAATTGTTCAGGTAATATTTGACAACGGAATAGCCTACACAATAGAATTTCACATTCAGGCTTTCCTTGGGTACAAACTCCTTATAAGCCTTTTCAACTCCCAGCGATAAAAGATTGGTAATATCTTCTTTATTTACCTCTCTTTCCTCGTCTAAGATCATGTCAACATGTGTATCGAGAGTCTGAAGTACACGTCCTGCTGCCGCTATGCACACCTGCTTCAGACTACAGCCTACCGCTTCTTCACACTCTTTCTTAACTTGGCTTAACGTCTCTGCGACCCTTCCGATATCATGAATCTGACCGTCAAGCATCGCACGCGTCTCATGTTCCTTTACCTTTTGGCACAATACCTTAAATCTGTCGCCCTCTAAGTAGCCTACGGTTCCCACAACCGAACGCGTACCTATATCGAGTCCGAACACCAAAGGCTTCGTATACTTAGCACTCATATCCTTTAAGCCTCTCTCTTACCTGTCTGAAAGAATCCTCTGCATTTCCGGAATTATCTATTATAAAATCGGAATTTTGTCTGAATACCTCGTCTCCCAGCTGGCTTTTAAGCATAGCCTCAATCTTCTCATCGGAATACCCTCTCGATGCTTTTAACCTTCTCGCCCTGACTGACGTATCCGCATAAATATACCACATTTCATCGACTATTTGTCCGTAGCCGTCCTCAATCAAAAGTGCAGCCTCTATAAAAAGAAAGTCTCTCTCATTACTTTCCCTTAAACAGGATATCCTGTCCGTTATGTATTTCTTTACCGCAGGATGAATGATTTCGTTTACTTTCTTTCTAAGGCCTTCGTCGTTAAAAATAAGCCCGGCCATCTTCCTTCTGTCTATCTGAAGATCATCATCCAGGACATTTTCGGATAAAAGATTAACTAACGGCTCATAGCAGACCTCACCCTTTTTGCAAAGCGACTTTGCGAGGTCGTCCGTTAAGATAATCTCGCAGTTATAATGTTCCCCGATATATGAAAGAATGTTTGTTTTTCCGGCTCCCACTCCGCCGGTTATTCCTATTACCAGCATTTAATGTGCCTCGTACCAGTTCTTTCCTTCCTTACATTCCGCAGTAAGGCTTACTGAAAGCGTCGCCGCCTTCTCCATTTCTTCTTTGACAAGATTCATGACTGTTTCTTTTTCCGAGAGCTTACATTCGATAAGCACTTCGTCGTGCACCTGAAGAAGAAGCTTTGACTCAAGTCCCTCTTCCTTTAGGCGATTGAAGATATTGATCATGGCTATCTTCATGATGTCCGCCGCAGTACCCTGAATCGGCGCGTTCATGGCGATACGCTCGCTTGCTTTCTTTAGCATATGGTTCGACGAATTGATATCGGCAATCGGACGGCGTCTGTTAAAGAGCGTCAAAGTGTAACCGTTCTTTTTCGCATCTTCAATAGTCTTATCAAGAAACAACCGAATCTTCGGATACTTTTCAAAGTAGTCGTTTATATATTTGTCAGCTTCTTTAGGTTCAATTCCTATATCCTTGGAAAGTCCGTAAGCGCTGATACCGTAAATGATTCCGAAATTGACGGCCTTCGCCCGCCTTCTTTCAAGGTCCGTTACCTCGTCAAAGCTCTTTCCGAACACAATGGCCGCTGTGCTTCTGTGAATGTCCTTTCCCGAATTGAAGGCTTCGATCATGGTTTCGTCACCCGACATATGTGCCATGAGCCTTAACTCTATCTGAGAATAATCCGCATCGACAAAGGTATACCCTTCCTTTGGATAAAAAACCTCTCTTAACTTACTGCCAAGCTCTGTCCTGATAGGAATGTTCTGAAGGTTTGGATCCGTTGAGCTGATACGCCCAGTGGCGGTAATTGTCTGATTGAAATGAGTATGAATCCTTCCGTCCTCACCTATGCAGTCCTGCAGGCCCTCGGCATAGGTTGATTTAAGCTTTGAAAGCATACGATACTCAAGAATATCGCTTACGATCGGATATTTGTCTTTGAGTCCTTCAAGCACGTCCGCAGCTGTTGAATATCCGGATTTTGTCTTCTTTCCGCCCGGAAGCTTTAATTTTTCAAAAAGCACCTCGGCAAGCTGTTTGGGAGAATTGATATTAAACTTCTCGCCTGCTGCCTCGTATATGGAAACTTCAATCCCGGTCATCTTGTCTGTTAACTC
>CAZCPW010000125.1:2575-4620 GCA_964499925.1 uncultured Lachnospiraceae bacterium | reverse complement strand
TTTATGAGTTTAACATCGAATAATAGAAGCCCTTGCTTGCAAGAAGCTCTTCGTGAGTACCCTGCTCGATGATGTTTCCGTCTTTCATTACAAGTATCAGATCCGCATTTCGGATAGTGGAAAGTCGGTGGGCTACGATGAAGCTTGTGCGTCCTTCGGTGAGAGCCATAAAGGCTTTGTTTACCTTGATTTCGGTTCTGGTATCGATGGAAGAGGTTGCTTCATCGAGTATCAGGATGGGAGGAAGGGCAAGCATTACACGGGCGATACATAAGAGCTGTTTCTGACCTGCCGACAGATTACCGCCGTCCGGACCGACCTTTGTGTTGTAGCCGTCCTTGAGCCTCATGATAAAGCTGTGGGCATGGCTCTTCTTTGCGGCATCGATGATTTCGTCCATTGTGGCATCGGGCTTTCCGTAGGAGATGTTCTCCGCAATGGTGGTTGATTTAAGCCAGGTATCCTGAAGCACGAAGCCGATGTTCTTTCTCAAAAAGGCTTTCTTTATCCGGTTTGAAGGGTTGTTGTCAAAGAGGATTTCACCTCCGTCCGGTTCGTAGAAACGCATTAAGAGGTTGATAAAGGTTGTTTTTCCGCAGCCTGTGGGCCCGACAATTGCAATCTTTTTGCCGGCATCAACCTTTAAATTGAGACCGTACAAAAGCTTTTTGGACTTATCATAGCTGAAGGAAAGGTCCTTTATTTCGATTTCGCCGGTAAGCTTATCAAGTTCCAAAGGCGCATCGGAAGTGTCTATCGTGTCCTTGGCATCCAAGAACTCAAAAATTCTTCCGGCACAGGCAACCGCGTTCTGAAACTCGGTTATTACACCGGATATCTCATTGAAGGGTTTTGTATACTGGCTTGCATAGCTTAAAAAGCAGGAGAGAGTTCCGATTGTAATCTTGCCCGCAATACCTAAGAAGCCGCCCAAAATACCGACACCCGCATAGACGAGGCCGTTTATAAATCTGGTAACGGGATTGGTGGTGGAGCTGAAGAACAGTGCCTTTAAGTTTACCTTACAGTATTCGTCGTTTAACTTTACGTATTTGTCATGCTCAAGCTTTTCCGCGCCGAAGGCTTTTATAAGGCGGACGGAGTTCACGGTTTCGTTTACGTAGGTGGTAAGCCCTCCGAGAAGATTAGCCTGCTTTGTAAAGTACTTGTAGGTCTTCTTTGAAATAAAGGAAGCCGAGAAAAGAGAGAGAGGAGTCAGCACAATTACAACTATGGACATATAAGGGTTTATCCGAACCATGAACACAAGGGTTGCGATAATGGTAAGAATTCCCGTAAAGAGCTGCGAGAAGCCGAGCAGCAATCCGTCCGACAGCCTTTCAACGTCCGAAATAATACGGCTTAAAAGATCGCCGTGTCCCATGGAATCAAGGTAGATAACCGGAACTTTGTGAATCTTGTTAAATAGTTCCATACGAAGGTCTCTTACGACCTTGAAGGTAATCTTGTTGTTTATAAGTGTCTGGAAAAAGGTTGATATTCCGTTTATCAAAAGCATTATCAAGAAAAGGAAGCAAATTTCTTTAACGCCTTCCAAATCAACCTGCCCCTTATCGACCATCATGTCGATTGCGTCACCCGTGAGGACGGGGATGTAAAGGTTTGAAAAAACGGCGATGATTGCAAGTATTAACGATACAATCAGCGCAAAGGTATGAGGCTTAATCAGCTTAAATATTCTTTTGTAGACATATGCGTTTTTCATCAAAGGCTACCTCCTTCGATACTTCCCTGTGATTCGCAGATTTCTCTGTATACGGGGCAGTTTTCATATAGGTAGGAATGGGTTCCCACACCGGACAAATGCCCGTCGTCAAAGACGAGAATTTTGTCCGCATCCTTTATCGAAACAATTCGCTGCGAAATAATGATTACAGTGTTGTTAAGTTCTTTAAGATTGTGACGAAGGGTTGCGTCTGTCTTATAGTCAAGGGCACTCGAGGAATCGTCGAGAATTATGACTTCGCTCTTTCTCGTAAGGGCTCTTGCTATTGAAAGACGCTGCTTCTGACCGCCGGAAAGAT
>CAZCPW010000125.1:0-2565 GCA_964499925.1 uncultured Lachnospiraceae bacterium | reverse complement strand
AAAGATTGGCACCTCCTTCGGAGATATAAAAGTCTATTCCGTTTTCTTTTTTGTCAATGATGTCCGAGGACACGGAAAGTCTTACGGCTTCAAGCATGTCTTCATCCGTGGCATTGGGATTTGCCAGTAGGAGATTACTCTTAAGCGTACCCGTGAAAAGCTGTGCTTTCTGAGGCACCAAAGAAAAAACATTTCTAAGGGATTCAAGGGTAATCTCTTTTAAATCCGTTCCGTTATATTTAATGCTTCCGTCGGTCGGATCGTAAAAGCGCATGATAAGATTTGCAACCGTACTTTTTCCGGAGCCCGTACCGCCTATGATTCCCACGGTTTCATGCTCGTTTATCTCAAAAGAAACATTTTCCAAAGACAAATCGCCCGCACCCGGATAGGAGAAGTTTACGTTCTCAAACAAGATCAGAGGATCCTTCTTTGCAAGAGTCTTGGCATCAAGGGTTCCTTCATCGGAAAGAGCCGGTTCAATGACAAGCGTATCCGAAATTCTTGCGGCCGAAGCAAGAGATTTGTTCATGGTGATGATCAGATTCGAAAGCTTTACAAGCTCTACCAGAATCTGCGACATGTAGTTTACAAGGGCGTAAATCTGACCGTTTGACAGAGTACCGTTGTTTACAAAGTCGGCTCCCATCATGAGGAGCACCAGTAAAGCGAGGTTAACTATTATGAGCGTCAAAGGATTTAAAAGGGTTGAAATCCTCGAGGTCAGCATCGAAAGGTTATAGAAGGTTTCATTTTCTTTATCAAACTCTTCTTTTTCATCATTGCCTCGTGAAAAAGCACGAATTACCCTGATACCGGAAAGGTTCTCGCGAATATGGCCGGTAAGCAGATCCAGGGATTTCTGAATCTTTTTGTACATGGGAATCGTGACTAAGGTGATAAAGAAAACGGCAATAAAAAGAATCGGGATGACCAAGACAAAAATAAGTGCTGCCTTAACGTTTATGGTGAAGGCCATGATCATCGCACCGAATACTATAAACGGCGAGCGAAGAAGGAGCCTTAAGACCTGGTTTACACCGTTTTGTACCTGGTTTATGTCGTTTGTAATCCTTGTAATGAGGGATGAAGTGCCGATTGAGTCGATATTTTCATATGAAAATCCGAGAATCTTTTCATAGAGGGTATTTCTTAACCCTTGAGCAAACCCGATTGCGGCCTTTGCGGCATAATACTGCGCTATTAAAGAGCACGTAAGACCGATAAGCCCCAGGGCGATCAGTATGCCTCCGCACTGATAAATGACGGTTTTGTCCTTGCCCTTTATGCCGACGTCGATGATTCTTGTCATGACAAGGGGCACGAAGAGCTCAAAAAGCGCCTCGAGCATTTTAAAAGTAGGCGCAATAATGCATTCCTTTTTATAAGGAGAAAGAAACTTTAGAAGTGATTTCATAGCTGCCTCCGAATGAACAATCGTTTAAAGAATAGCACAAAGCTGTTAATTAAACCATTGTAAATAAATCTTTACTAAAAAAATAATCGATAATATAATAAACCTTATTGAATGTTTTTTGGGAGGCTTACCATGAAGGAACTTAAGGATTATGTAAGAAGCATACCGGATTTCCCCGAGCCCGGTATTATTTTCAGGGATATTACAAGCGTTTTGCAGGATGCGGACGGTTTACACCTTGCCGTAGATACGATGCAGGATTTAATAAAGGATTTGGACTATGATGTGGTAGTCGGACCCGAATCAAGAGGTTTTATATTCGGAACACCCATTGCCTACAACACTCATAAGCCCTTTGTACTGATCAGGAAGAAGGGAAAGCTTCCCTGCGAGACGGTTTCAAAGGAATATGCTCTTGAGTACGGCACCGCAACAATTGAGATTCACAAGGATGCAATTAAGCCCGGACAGAAGGTTTTGATTGTCGACGATCTGATTGCAACCGGCGGAACCACCAAGGCCATGATAGAGCTCATCGAATCCCTCGGAGGACAGGTAGTGGGAGTTTGTGTACTGATGGAGCTTGCGGGTCTTGAAGGCCGTAAACTTTTAGGCGACGTACCGCTTTATTCCGCAATTATTTATCCGGGTAAGTAAATTTTTAAAGGACGTTTTCTTTATGAGTGAGGAGATTGTGAAGTCTTCGGAAGGAAAACTGAATACCGATTCCACGGAAGATTTTGACCTTGTGTTTGATGACGGTCGTATTGAGTCTCTCGGCGAATTCATAAGTCCCGAAGAACTTTTCAAGGACCTTATCAGTCGTGTCCGCAAATACCATCCCAGCGATGATATTTCCATGATTGAGAAAGCTTACAGGGTAGCAAACGAGGCTCATGCCGGGCAGGTCAGGAAATCGGGCGAGCCCTATATCATCCACCCCTTGTATGTGGCAATCATTTTGGCAGACCTTGAGATGGATAAAGAAACCATCTGCGCCGGAATTCTGCACGATGTGGTCGAGGATACCATCTTCACAAAGGAAGAAATCGAGGCGGAGTTCGGCCCGGACGTGGCGCTCCTCGTCGACGGAGTTACCAAACTTAAATCCTTCCATATGACGGAGCCCTCGGAAAGCGTCAGCCAGG
>CAZCPW010000124.1:0-4722 GCA_964499925.1 uncultured Lachnospiraceae bacterium | reverse complement strand
AGTGCGAAGAGTGCGGCCACAGAGAGGCTATCGGTTCGAGGGAACAGCTTGAGAAGCTGAGCGGCAATCCCAAGGCAAAGACCGTAGAGCTTCACAGACCTTACATCGATGAGATTACCTGCACCTGCCCTGAGTGCGGCAAGACCATGAAGCGTGTACCGGAGGTTATTGACTGCTGGTTTGATTCGGGCGCTATGCCTTTTGCACAGCATCATTATCCTTTTGAAAATAAAGAAGTGTTTGAGAAGCAGTTCCCTGCACAGTTTATTTCCGAGGCTGTAGACCAGACGAGAGGATGGTTCTATTCACTCATGGCAGAGAGCACCCTTCTTTTCAATAAGGCTCCTTATGAAAATGTCATAGTTTTGGGCCTTGTGCTTGATGAAAACGGCGAAAAGATGAGTAAGTCAAAGGGCAACGCCGTCGATCCTTTCGATGCTTTAAAGACCTACGGTGCCGATGCAATCAGATGGTATTTCTATACCAATTCCGCACCGTGGCTTCCCAACAAGTTCTCAAAGGACGCAGTCTTAGAAGGACAGAGGCAGTTCATGGGTACCCTTTGGAACACCTACGCTTTCTTTGTACTTTATGCAAACATCGACAATTTTGATGCCACAAAGTATACCCTTGAATATGACAAGCTTCCCGTAATGGATAAATGGCTTCTTTCCAAGCTCAATACCATGGTAAAGAGCGTGGACGAGAACCTTGACAAGTATCGCATCCCCGAGGCAGGCCGTGCGCTTGACGACTTCGTGGACGAGATGAGTAACTGGTATGTGCGCCGTTCGAGAGAAAGATTCTGGGCAAAGGGCATGGAACAGGACAAGATTAACGCTTACATGACTCTTTACACGGCCCTTGTAACCGTTGCAAAGGCAGCCGCACCCATGATTCCTTTCATGGCAGACGATATTTACAGAAACCTTGTTTGCTCGCTTGATGCGAACGCACCCATAAGCGTTCACCTTTGCGACTTCCCTGCCTGCGACGAAGCTCTCGTTGATACCGAGCTTGAAAAGAACATGGAAGCAGTTCTTAAGACCGTCGTAATGGGACGTGCAGCAAGAAACACTTCAAATATAAAGAACAGACAGCCTATCGCAAAGATGTTTGTAAAGGCTCCTTATACACTTGACGACTTCTATAAAGAAATCATCGAGGACGAGTTAAACGTAAAGGAAGTTGAATTTACCGACGATGTGCGTGACTTTACATCCTACACCTTCAAGCCTCAGCTTCGTACCGTAGGACCCAAGTACGGTAAGCATCTTGGCGGTATTCAGAAATATCTGGCATCGGTTAACGGTAACGAAGCTTATGACACTCTTAAGAGAGAGGGTGCGCTCACCTTTACCGTTGATGATACCGAGATTAAGCTTTCCGAAGAGGACCTTCTCATTACAATTACGCAAAAAGAAGGTTACGTGACGGAAGCAGACAACGTTGTCACTGTAGTACTTGATACGACCCTTACCGAGGAGCTTATCGAAGAAGGCTTCGTATATGAGGTTATTTCAAAGATCCAGACCATGCGTAAGGAGTCCGGCTTTGAGGTAATGGACCGCATAAAGGTACTGGTAAGCGGAAGCGATGTCGTATGCAAGGTCGTTCTTGACAATAAAGACGCAATTTCCACAAAGGTTCTTGCAACTGAAATCGTAACGGAAGGTACCCTTGCAAACATGAAGGAATGGAACGTTAATGGGGAGAATGTTACAATAGGCGTTGAACGTGTTTAAACCATCATTAGGGGAAACGGTACATGGTTTGGATGGGGAAAGACTTCCAAAGGAGAATACAATGCAAACACCCAAGTTTGATAAAGAACTTTTCAAGAGAAGCGTTATTTACAACGTAAAGACACTTTACAGAAAGACGCTGGATGAGGCGGACAATCAGCAGAAATTCCAGGCTGTATGTTACGCACTGAAGGATCAGATAATCGATTCCTGGATGGATACCCAGAAGGCAATCGATGAAAAAGATGCCAAAATAGTTTATTACATGTCCATGGAATTCTTGATGGGCAGAGCTTTGGGCAACAATATCATCAATTTAAAGGCTTCAAAAGTAGTATCCGAGGCTTTGAATGAGCTTGGTATTGATTTGAATGTAATAGAGGATGAGGAGCCCGATGCAGCCTTGGGAAACGGCGGACTCGGACGTTTGGCAGCCTGCTTCCTTGACTCGCTTGCAACCCTCGGTTATCCCGCTTACGGCTGCGGTATCCGTTACAGATACGGGATGTTCAAACAGATCATAAAGGACGGCTATCAGGTTGAGGCACCGGATAACTGGCTTGAAAACGGCAACCCCTTCGAGCTTAAGAGACCCGAGTATACCAAAGAGGTTAAATTCGGCGGTTATACGACCTTCGATACCGACGAGCAGGGCAGGAATCACTACCGCCTCGAGGGCTATCAGTCGGTAAACGCAATTCCCTATGATATCCCCGTTGTGGGCTACGGAAACGGAGTAGTTAACACGTTGAGGATTTGGGACGCAGCTCCCCTTGAAGTATTCAAGCTTGATTCCTTTGACAAGGGCGATTACGTAAAGGCGGTTGAACAGGAGAATCTCGCAAGAAACATCGTTGAGGTTCTTTATCCCAATGACAATCACTACGCAGGTAAAGAGCTTAGATTAAAGCAGCAGTATTTCTTTGTCTCCGCATCCGTTCAGGAAGCCGTTGACAAATATTTAAGAAAGCACAAAGACATCAGAAAGCTTTACGAAAAGGCTGTATTCCAGTTAAACGATACGCACCCGACAGTTACGGTTGCCGAGCTTATGCGTATACTTATGGATGAGCACAACCTTAGCTGGGATGAAGCCTGGGATGTTACCACCAAGGCTTGCGCTTACACCAACCATACCATCATGGCGGAGGCTCTTGAAAAGTGGCCCATCGACCTCTTCCAGAAGCTTCTTCCGCGTGTATATCAGATCATCGAAGAGATTAACAGACGTTTCCTTATCACTCTTTCCGAGAAGTATCCCGGGAACAATGAAAAGGTCAGAAAGATGGCTATTCTTTATGACGGACAGGTCAGAATGGCCAATCTTGCAATCGTTGCGGGCTTCTCCGTAAACGGCGTTGCAAGACTTCATACCGAAATTTTAAAGAATCAGGAACTTAAGGACTTTTACGAGCTCTTCCCTGACAAGTTTAACAATAAGACTAACGGAATCACCCAGAGACGTTTCCTGCTCCATGCCAATCCTCTCCTTGCCGAGTGGGTTACCAAGCGTGTCGGAAACGGCTGGATTACCGACCTTTCGGAGATTTCAAAGCTCCTTCCCTGTGCAGATGACAAGAAGGCACGTAAGGAGTTCCTCGAGATAAAGAAAAAGAACAAGGAGCGCCTTGCGGAGTACATCCTTAAGAATAACGGCATAAGGGTTGATACCGATTCGATTTTCGATGTGCAGGTAAAGAGACTTCACGAATACAAGAGACAGCTCTTAAATATTCTTGATATTATGTACCTTTACAACATGCTCAAGGAAAATCCGAATATGGATTTCTATCCTCGCACGTTCATTTTCGGAGCAAAGGCCGCAGCCGGCTATCATACCGCAAAGCAGACCATCAAGCTCATCAATTCCGTAGCCGATGTCATCAACAATGACGCTTCGATTAACGGAAAGATTAAAGTAGTCTTTATTGAGAATTACAGAGTATCGAATGCCGAGATTATCTTTGCGGCTTCCGATGTTTCCGAGCAGATTTCCACGGCTTCCAAGGAAGCATCCGGCACCGGCAACATGAAGTTCATGCTTAACGGTGCTATTACCCTTGGTACCATGGATGGCGCAAACGTTGAAATCGTTGAAGAAGTCGGCGAGGAGAATGCACAGATCTTCGGCCTTAGCGCACAGGAAGTCATCAATTACGAGAATTACGGCGGCTATGCTCCTGTCGAGATTTACAATTCCGACCCCGACGTCAAGAAGGTGCTCGACCAGCTTGTAGACGGCACATACGCTCCCAACAATACGGATGAGTTCCGCTCGCTCTACAATTCGCTTCTCAATACGATGGAAACCGACAGGGCCGACAGATACTTCATCTTAAAGGATTTCAGATCCTATCACGATGCAAGGGAAGCTCTTGCCAAGAAGTATTGCGACAAAGAAGCCTGGGCAAAGTCGGCAATCATCAATATCGCCAAGTCCGGAAAGTTCTCTTCCGACAGAACTATTCGGGAATACGTTGATGAACTTTGGCACTTGGATAAAGTGACCTCAAAATAAAGGAAAAAGAACATGATAAAACTATATGAAGGCGGTGCCTTTTATAAGGACGGTAAGGTAGTTTCCGAAAGTGAAGCAGGCGCTCTTAATAAAGAGACAGGCAAAAAAGGAACTATTGCTTACAGAGTATTAAAGGCACACAACACCTCAGATTCAATGGACAAGCTTAAGATTAAATTCGACAAGCTTACCTCTCACGATATTACCTTTGTCGGCATCATCCAGACGGCACGTGCTTCGGGACTCAAGAAATTCCCGATTCCCTATGTGCTTACGAACTGCCACAACTCTCTTTGTGCAGTCGGCGGCACCATCAATGAAGATGACCACATGTTTGGACTGACGGCCGCAAAGAAGTACGGCGGAATTTACGTTCCCCCTCACCAGGCGGTTATTCACCAGTTCGCACGTGAAATGCTTGCAGAATCGGGTGCCATGATTTTGGGTTCAGATTCCCAT
>CAZCPW010000123.1:0-4734 GCA_964499925.1 uncultured Lachnospiraceae bacterium | reverse complement strand
AAGGTGACTGAGAGGGCTAAAGCTGTCACCGAAGGTGACTGAGAGGGCTAAAGCTGTCACCGAAGGTGACTGAGAGGGCTAGAGCTGTCACCGAAGGTGACTGAGAGGGCTAGAGCTGTCACCGAAGGTGACTGATAGGGTCTTGCAACTACAATGTCATTAAACACCGTAGTCCTTTATAAAATCTCCAAAGAAAGGAAGTGCAAGCGATATATAGCCCTGCCTTGTATTGATAATTCCTCTTTTTATAAGCCTGTCCCGATACATGGAGTAACTTTTTTCTTTGTCGCCCATAAGTTTAAGCACTTCTTCTCGTTTATACTCATCCTTATCAGTGAGGAGTCTCAATAGGTAACGGTCCATCTCCGTTAATTCTTCCCATATCTTTTCATAAGAATATGCGAACAACTCCGTCTTCAATGCCTCAATAATACTTTCTTTAGTTTCTTCCTGACTTTTTTTAAAAGATAAAACACCCAATTCTTGAAAAGCATAGGCATAGCCTTTGGTAAGTGCAGCCATTTCACGAGCGGTCTTTACGTCTACATCAAGCTTCTGTCTATACATTTCTGCCATTCTGATAGCATTCAGCGGCTCGGTTTGAACAGTCGTAGCTCTTCTGAAGAAAGTAAGATTCTTAACATTACTCAATTCCTGAATGTTTTCATATAGGCCTGTGCATACCAGATATACGGGATATCCGGCTCTTAACCACTTTCCGTATTCCGACGCAAATTCAATCATTTCAGGTGTTTTTGAAACCTCGTCTATACCTATGAGAATTTTCTTTCCTGATTTCTGTACCTTTTTAAGCAATTCTTCGAGCTCAACACCAATATCAAAAAAATCGGTTGAGGAATCTTTGGCGATTCCGATTGCACCTCCGGTACCCAAGACATTTGCAGATACATTAAACGAATTGATTTTATCCTTACCGGCAAAGCCGTTTTTTTCAAGCATTGCAGCCATTTGAAGTAGGAGATTTCTGACAGGCGTCACATCAAGAACAATCCACCCCTTGGACTTGTTCTCTTCGTTTCGAAGTTCATCTTCAATCTTCGCCAAAATAACGGTTTTTCCGGATCCTCTTACTCCGGTAATTTTATATACAGATTCAGATGGTGTGTCAAAGCTAAAGTTTTCAAGGATTTCCTCGGTCTTCTCAGTTACAATGTATGTGTACTCCGGCGCCTTACTAAAGGTAGTGGTAAAGGGATTCTGCATGTGCTTTCTCCTTTTATACTTTTTATAATTCTTTATACTTTTTTATAGGTCTTTATACCTTTTTATACTTTTGCGTTTATTTTATACTTTTTTATACTTTTTGTAAAATGGTTTGTATCCTATTTCGTATAATCCGGTATGTGAATAGTAACTAAATTTCCTCCTCCATTTTTGGTGGAAGTGACAAGGCCGAAATGTTTGAAAAAACAAGGGAAAAAGACTATAATGGAAACGGAAATCGGAAAAGTAGTTTCCAATTGGAGGGTTAGAAATGTATAGCGATGTAATAATAATCGGAGCCGGTGTTACAGGCTCGTCTATAGCGCGGGAACTCTCCCGCTACTCCTTAAAAATAACGGTAATAGAGAAAGCGTCCGATGTTTGCGAAGGGACATCAAAGGCAAACAGCGGGATAGTACATGCGGGCTTTGATGCGCTTCCGGGTACCAAGAAGGCCTATTTCAACGTGCTTGGCAGTAAGAAGATGGAAGCTTTGTCTAAAGAACTTGATTTTCCTTACAAGAGAAACGGCTCAATTGTTCTTTGCTTTGACGAAGCAGATAAACATAAGCTTGAAGAGCTTAAAGAACGTGGGATAAAGAACGGTGTCGAGGGTCTTGAAATTCTTTCCGGCGATGAAATCAGAAAGAAAGAGCCGAATATTTCAAAAGAAGTCGTGGCTGCGCTTTTTGCACCCACAGGCGGAATTGTCTGCCCGTTTAATTTGACCATAGCGATGGCTGAAAATGCTAACGTCAATGGAGTGGAATTTAAGCTTGACGAAGAGGTAACGGACATAAAGAAAACAGATGACTCCTTTACGGTCATTACGGCAAAGGGCGAATATACGGCCAAAATGGTCATAAATGCTGCAGGCGTTTATGCAGACAAGCTTCACAACATGGTCTGCGACGACAAGCTTCATATTCAGGCTCGTAAAGGCGAGTATTGTCTGTATGACAAGAAGGTCGGAAACCTTGTTTCATCTACGATTTTCCAGCTTCCGGGAGCTTATGGCAAGGGCGTTTTGGTAACACCTACCGTTCACGGAAATTTACTGCTTGGCCCTACCGCAACGGACACGGACGACAAGGAAGAGGTAAACACTACCAAAGAAGGCCTTGACAACCTTCAGAAAACGGCTGCAAGAAGCATTGAAGCGGTTCCGTACAGAAGTGTCATCACATCTTTTGCAGGTTTGCGGGCTCATCCCGATGGAGACGATTTCATAATCGGTGAGTCAAGCGTCAAGGGCTTTTATGACGTAGCCGGTATCGAATCCCCAGGGCTTTCCGCTGCACCCGCAATAGGCGAGTATGTGGCAAAGGAAGTTGCAAAGATCCTCGGAGCATCGGAAAAAGATAACTTCATCTCCAAGAGAACCGGTATTCCGAACATGGCTCTTGCTGCAAATGCCGAGAAAGAAGCCTTGATAAAGAAAAATCCTCTCTATGCAAATGTTGTTTGTCGCTGCGAGCTCGTAACGGAGGGCGAAATCGTCGATGCGATTAAGAGACCCTTGGGCGCTACTACTTTAGACGGCGTAAAGAGAAGAACCCGCGCGGGAATGGGCAGGTGCCAGGCAGGCTTCTGCTCGCCGAAGACCTTGGAAATTCTTGCAAGGGAGCTCGGTACGGACATTACTGAGATTACAAAGCACGGTGAGGGTTCCGGATTTTTGTCGGAACACAAGAGTTTATAGGAGGTCGCATATGAAACGGAAAATAGTAATCATCGGAGGCGGCCCCGCAGGACTTGCAGCAGCCGTTTCGGCTTATGATAACGGTGAAAAGGATATCCTTATTCTCGAGAGAGATTCGCTTCTCGGGGGAATATTGAATCAGTGCATACATAACGGTTTCGGACTTCATACCTTCAAGGAGGAGCTTACGGGTCCCGAGTACGCAGCCAGATTTATTGAAGAAGTAAACAAGCGCGGTATCGAAGCAATGCTTCAGACCATTGTAATAGATGTTTCCAAGGACAAGGTCATCACTGCCATGAGTAAGGATAAGGGCATCTTTACGATAGAAGCAGAGTCAATCATCCTTGCCATGGGCTGCAGAGAGCGTCCGAGAGGAGCCTTGAACACTCCCGGTTACAGACCTGCCGGTATTTATTCCGCGGGAACGGCTCAGAGATATGTAAACATCGAGGGCAAACTTCCGGGCAAGGAAGTCGTAATACTCGGATCGGGCGACATCGGCCTCATCATGGCGCGCCGTATGACTTTGGAGGGTGCACACGTAAAGGCGGTTTGCGAATTGATGCCGTATTCGGGCGGATTAAAAAGAAACATTGTTCAGTGCCTTGACGATTTCGGCATTCCGCTTAAGCTTTCGACAACGGTTGTGGATATCAAGGGTAAGGATAGGGTTACAAGCATTACCATCGCAAAGGTCGATGAAAAGAATCAGCCTATCAAGGAAACGGAAGAGGAAATCCCTTGCGATACGCTTCTTCTTTCCTGCGGACTTTTGCCTGAAAACGAGCTTTCCGACAAGATGGGCGTTGAATTAAGCCCCGTTACCGGAGGTGCAAAGGTTGACGAAAGCCTTGAAACATCAATCGAGGGCGTATTTGCCTGCGGAAACGTGCTACATGTACATGACCTTGTGGATTTCGTATCCAAGGAAGCTTCAGAAGCCGGAAAGCATGCCGCCGAATACGTTCTTTCTAATGGAGCAAGAACAACTGAACCCGAAATCTTCATAAAGAGCGGAAACGGAGTCAGATACACGGTACCCGTAAAGATTCATCCTTCAAGGCTTGAAGATTTGCTCACCGTCAGATTCAGGGTTTCAAATGTATACAAAAATCCCGAAATCTGCGTTTATCTCGGCGATAAGTGCCTGCAAAGACGCAAGAAGCAGATTTGCGCTCCGGGCGAAATGGAGCAGGTAATCATCAAAAAATCCGATATCGAATCGATGGACGTGCATGACGAGATTCGAATCGCCATAGAGACAGCTTAGGGAGGAACGTATGGAGACAAGACATTTAACCTGTATCGGATGCCCTATGGGGTGTCAATTGACCGTAACCTTTGAACCCGGAAACAGGGAGTCTGTGAAGGTTACCGGAAATACCTGCAAAAGGGGCGAGCTTTACGCAATAGACGAGGTCACCAATCCTACAAGAGTCGTAACCGGAACCGTCTGCGTTTCAAACAGAAAGAACCTTGTGGTATCTGTAAAGACGAAAACCGTCATTCCGAAGGACAGGATTTTTGATATCGCAAACAGACTTAAAGAACTTTCGGTCAAGGCACCGGTGCACATCGGAGACGTGGTGGAAGAAAATATCTGCGGCACGGGCTCGGACCTCATCATTACAAAGAATATTGAATAAACTATTTTAATCATGATAAACAGGGGTGTTACATGAAAAAATACATAATGTCAATCGATCAGGGAACTACGAGTTCGAGATGTATTCTTTTTGACAAAAAGGGTGCCATAGTAAACATGGCACAGCGTGAATTTACGCAGATTTATCCCAAGCCCGGCT
>CAZCPW010000122.1:0-4744 GCA_964499925.1 uncultured Lachnospiraceae bacterium | reverse complement strand
TTGCGGATGTTGTAGGCTCACTTCCGAAATGCATCGACAAAAAATATTTTGATGTTCGCGTTATTCTTCCCAAATATCAGTGTATGAAGGAAGAATGGAAGTCAAAAATGCAGTACGTGACCCATTTCTATATGGATTACAACTGGAAGAATGAGTACGTGGGAATCCTGTCCTGTGTATATGAGGGAATCACGTATTATTTCATTGACAGTGAATACTATTACAGCGGGTCCAAGGTATACGGTGACGATCCTTTGTTTGAAATAGAGAGGTATGCATATTTTTCAAAGGCCGTTCTTTCTACACTTCCCCTGATTGATTTTCAGCCGGATGTCATCCATTGCCATGACTGGCAGACAGGGCTTATTCCTGTGTATTTAAAGGAGCGTTTCCAGGGCAATGAATTTTACAGAGGCATGAAGAGTGTCATCACGATTCACAACCTTAAGTTTCAGGGCAAGTGGGGCGTGAAGGACGTTCAGAATATTACAGGGCTTTCGGATTATTTCTTTACCTCGGACAAGCTCGAGTGCTACAAGGATGCAAACCTCTTAAAGGGCGGACTTGTTTACGCTGATGCGATTACCACGGTCAGCGAGACCTATGCCGAGGAGATTAAGACAGAGTTCTACGGAGAGGGCCTTGACGGACTGCTTCGCGCAAGGTCGCATGACCTGCGAGGAATCGTAAACGGTATCGACTACGAAGCCTACAATCCCGCAACGGATCCTTTGATTAAGTCGCATTACGATGCAATCACCTTCAGAAAAGAAAAGATTAAAAATAAAATCGCTCTTCAAAAGGAATTGGGACTTGAAGAGAATCCCAAGACCATGATGATAGGCCTTATTTCCCGTCTGACAGACCAGAAAGGCTTGGATCTGGTAGCTTACATGATGGATGAAATGTTAAATGACAATATCCAGCTTGTGGTAGTCGGAACCGGTGAAGAGCGTTATGAAAACATGTTCAGACACTTTGACTGGAAGTATCACGGCAAGGTTTCGGCAAATATTTTTTATTCGGAGGAGCTTGCTCACAAGGTATACGCCTCATCCGATGCGTTCCTGATGCCTTCCTTCTTTGAACCCTGCGGACTGAGCCAGCTTATAGCGCTTCGCTACGGAACACTTCCGATTGTACGCGAAACGGGTGGTTTAAAGGATACCGTCATTCCTTACAATGAATTCGAAAGCACCGGAACGGGATTCTCCTTTGCAAATTACAATGCGCACGAGATGCTTTCCTGCATCAGAAATGCGGAGCGCATCTATTACGACAAGAGGAGAGAGTGGAACAAATTGATAGACAGAGCCATGGCTTGTGATTTTTCATGGGACAAGAGTGCTCTTAAATATCAGGAAATGTACACTTGGCTTGTTGACAACGCATAAATAAAAGGAATAATTGTCAACCTTTTCAAACTGAGAAGGTTGACAATTTGCATAAAAGTGATATCCTTTACGTGCAACGAAAAGTTGCCAAAGGAGATCATTATGGAAAAAGTAAAAGCAAATACGCATTTTTCAGTCAAGGATATTGCATACGTAGGACTTTGCGTGGCCTTAATGGCAGTCTGCTCGTGGATATCGATTCCTTTAACGGTTCCGGTTACTCTTCAGACCTTTGCGGTTTTCCTGACGGTAAGCCTTCTCGGAGGCAAGCTCGGCACAGTCGCGGTATGCGTATTTATACTGCTTGGGGCAATAGGAGCACCGGTATTTTCGGGGTTCAAAGGCGGAATCGGAGTTCTGCTCGGCACGACCGGAGGCTATATAATCGGTTTTATTTTTACGGCATTGATTATGTGGCTTTTTGAAAGCCTTTTTAAAAACCGTGCGTGGTCGCAGATTCTTTCGATGGTTTTGGGCTTGCTCGTATGCTATGCGTTTGGAACCGCATGGTTTATGATAGTTTATATTAATTCAAACGGGGCGGTTTCGCTTGTTACAGTCTTAGGGTGGTGCGTAATTCCGTTCATTATCCCCGATATTGTAAAAATAGCCCTTGCTTTTTCTTTATCAAAGGCTCTGAAAAGGGCAATTAAACTTTAGGAGAAACTTATGTCTGATATCTTTATTACGGGACACAGAAATCCTGATCTTGACAGCATATGCAGCGCATATGGCTATTCGGTTTTGAAGAATGCTCTTGATAAGGAAAACAATTACATTCCGGTAAGATGCGGACATTTAAGCGAAAGCTGCAAGAAAATCATAGGGGCACTTAATATCACGGCCCCTAAGTACATGGCGGACATATATCCAAAGGTCAAGGACGTAATGCTTACGGAGACCGACTTTATCGATATTGACGCATCTTTAAAAGAGGTTGCAAAGGATTACAAGGACACCAATCCATCCGTTATTCCGATTTACGAAAAAGGGAAGTTTACGGGACTTCTTTCGGTCGATGATATTTCCTCGTGGTTCATGACTCACCTGTCAAGTATGGAGACCCGGCAGAACATTCCGAAGATCAGGGAGCTTATGCGTAATCAGGAGGAGCCGGTGGAGTGTGACGACCTTTTTGATGAAGCAAAGGCTTCTTTATCCATGTCCAAAAAGAGAGGTTTGGCGGTTTTTGACAAGGGCGAATATGCCGGGTACGTAACAAGACGGTGCTTTTTGAAAGCACCGCGTTATAAGGTTATTTTGGTGGACCACAATGAGCCCAAGCAGAGCATAAAGGGAATTGAAAGCGCAAACATCGTCGAGATAATAGACCATCACAGATTGGATGCGGTAAAGACGGATTTGCCCATCTTCATAGATGCGGAACCTTTGGGAAGCACATGCACGATTGTTTACGAACTGTTCGTGCGAAACAGACTTGTGCCGGACGAATATACCGCAAAGGTTTTGCTTACCGGAATTATGGCAGACACTCTTGTACTTAAGAGTCCCACGACAACTTCCGTTGATAAAGAAGCATCGGAGGCACTTTCAAAAATCTGCAGGGTAAATGTCAATGATTTCGGACATGAAATGTTCAACAACATGGAGAGCCTCACAAACGCAGATCCCGAAGAGGCAATTCTTTCCGACTTTAAGAGATACGTTGAGAGAGGCACCAATATAGGCATAGGGCAGTGTGAGACCACGACCCTTCACGATCTTGACCAATACAAGGATAAGTTCTTAAAGGCGCTTGAGGATGTAAGACAGAAGAACAGCCTTGACTGGGCAGTTCTCATGATTACGAATGTCATGAAGGAAAACAGCGTGCTGCTTACAACGGATTACAGGGCAGTTAAAAATCTCCCTTATACGGAGATAGAGCCTTTTATACTCGACATGCCGGGAGTCATGAGCCGTAAGAAGCAGCTGCTTCCGGAGATGATTTATACGCTGTAAAGTGGATTACTCCTGCTTTATGCCGGATATATCATCATTGATGGTCATTGAATAGTTAGTATAGTAGACTACAAAGCCGGGCTTAGCTTTAGCCGGCTTTTTTACGTTTTTCTTTAAGAGATAGTCAATTTCTATCTTGTCGCTGCCTCTGCCGCTTGAATAATGAGCTGCGAGGCGCGCCGCTTCTTCAAATGTCAAATCGGGAACCTCCCTGCCGTTTGTTTTTAGTATAACGTGTGAACCCGGCATTTTTTTTGCATGAAACCACCAGTCACCGCCGGTTGCAAATTCAAAAGTGAGCCAGTCGTTTTGTGTGTTGTTTTTACCGACATAGATGTCAAAGCCGTCCGCTGATACGTAATGCAGGGGCTTTGATGCGATTTTCTTTTTCTTCTCAGTGGATTTGTGCCTTATAAAGCCTTCGCGAACAAGTTCTTCCTTTATCTGGTTAAGGTCGTCCTCAGTTTCCGCAATGTCAAGCGAAGTCATGATGGAAGAAAGCCAGTCAATTTCATCAGAAACCTCCTTCGATATTTCCGTAAGCGATTCGGCGGTTCGCTTAAGCTTTGTGTATTTGTCAAAATATTTCTTTGCATTTTCTTTGACACTGAGAAGAGGGTCTAAAGGAATCGTAATTTCTTCACCGGTATAGTAATTAAGGGCTTTAAAGGATTTAGAACCATCCGTAACCTCGTAGCCGTAAGTATTTATCAGTTCGCCGTAGACACGGTATTTTTCCTTTTTCTCCGTATCCGCAAGCTGTTTTTTCTGAAGATCGAGTTTCTTTACATCGCGTTCGAGAATTGTTTCAGTAAGATGTCTTAAATCCGATGATTTGTTTAAGATGCGCACACGGGCTGCTTTTTCACTGTAAAAGGAAATCAAAAGCTTGGAAATCGACGAAAAAGTACGCTTCTCCAAGTCTTTAAACATGGATAACGAAACTGCCGCATATTCTTTCGGAAAACCCTTTTCATAATAAATATTGAATTCAAAATTTCCGGTCTTTAAAGCATCCGTAAGATTTTGAAATGTATTAAATAATTTAACAAAATCTTCATCCGAAAGTGACGATATGTTTCTTTCGCAATCGATACCCGCTCTCAAAGAAAGTTCCGATGAAATTAAAGGCGAAAGTCCTGTATATGAAGTGTAAAGGGCCTTTGAAACATCCATATGATGCTCTTGCAGGGCGGTTTTGAATTCATCAAAATTTGTGTAAAGAGGATTCAGCTTTTTCGAAGTTTCGGGGATGAAATATTTCCTTCCGGGGAGCACCTCACGAAGAGAGCTTATATTATGTGAAATATGCTTAATCGAGTCGATAATGGTGCCGTCATCTCCAGTGAAAATAATATTTGAATGCTTTCCCATGAGCTCAATAATGA
>CAZCPW010000121.1:0-4747 GCA_964499925.1 uncultured Lachnospiraceae bacterium | reverse complement strand
ATAATCAGTCCACCTTTATTACTTGTCTTCCCGCCGCCTTGATAAGTCTGTTCATCACGGCAGCTCCTACTCCCTTTTCATCAAAGCTCTCCGAGTAAATCTTTTGAACGTCTTCCTCGTCAAACTCTCTCAAAATTCTGAATAATGCATGTGCGGTTTCGGCTTCACGCCCCGCATGTCCCGTGCATTTTACCGAATCGGCTTTATATGAATCAATGTTTTCGGACGTAGTAATGACCCCTACCTTAAATCCGCTCTCACAATCGCTCTTTGCAAGGGAGTTAATCTTTTCGATGACTTTTTCTTTGTCCCCTTCGACGATTACGAGGTCGCCCTTGGGCGCATAATGACGATATTTCATCCCCGGTGCCTTGGGCGGAATCTTGGAACTCGAATCAATGATTGCCCTGTCTACAGGAACTTCTTCCGAAAGGGTTTCCGAAAGCATCTCCTTGGTAATATAGCCGGGTCTTAATATCAGGGGCTTGCCTTCCGTAAAGTCAACTATTGTCGACTCAAGACCGACATCGGAAGCTCCGCCGTCTATGATCATCTCGATGCGTCCCTGCATATCCTCAATTACATACTTTGCAAGAGTAGGGCTCGGACGTCCGGAAATGTTGGCACTCGGTGCGGCAATGAAGCCTCCGGCAGCATCTATGAGTGCACGTGCCGTCTTGTTTGACGGCATCCTGACAGCCACCGTTTCAAGGCCTCCCGTCGTCTCCTTCGGAACCAATGCATTTTTATTGAATATCATGGTAAGAGGGCCGGGCCAATACTTGTCCGCAAGCTTGTACGCACCCTCCGGAATGCTCAAAACAATCTTTTTTAAAGATTCCATGTTGGAAATATGAACAATCAAAGGATTGTCGCTCGGGCGACCCTTCGCAGCGTATATCTTCTTTGATGACTCCGGATTAAGAGCGTCGCCGCCGAGACCGTATACCGTCTCCGTGGGAAAAGCCACAAGGCCTCCGTTTTTAAGGATTTCTCCGCCGCGGCGAATTACGTCATAGTCTATATTATTCTCATCTATCCGAACAATTTCCGTTTCCATATTATCCTAAAGTATACCATTTCCGGCCTAAGTTGTATAGCAAAAGGAATCCTCCGACGAGGATTCCTTTTTGTTTATTTTTCCATATATGCTTCAATAATATCCCAAACTTCCGGAATCTCCTGTCCCAAAGCCCAGGCTGCCACACCGGCTATTCCGTTTGTGTCGATAACGTTCATCCTAGTGGTGACAGAATAGGTGTCTTCCATCCATACCTGATAATACGTGCCGCCGGAAGTCATTTCACCGTAATTTTGTCCCGTTGCGTCGTCTAAGGTCACAGTAATTCCGTTTCTTGAAATAAAATCGGCTGCAGTCGGCATATCGACGGCCTCACTGGTAACCTCGCCGTTTGAAGTCTTCCAAACACGGGTGAAGAAGGGAATGGCATTGATAATCTTGTCCTTGGAGACAACCTTTGCGGTATTTTCAATACCCTCTACCATCCATGAAATACTTGAAACCGAGCCGGGCTCGCTTCCCACATAATGTTCATCGTAACCCATGATTATGACATAATCCGCAAACAGTCCCTGTTCTTCCCTGCTGTAATGAGCCGTATATTCGCTCGGCACATAATTGTCAACCGAAACATACAAGCCGTTTTTGTGCGCAGCTGCGCAAAGTTCCCTGATAAACTGAATATAATCCTCACTTGCGGCTGAGGGAATGTTTTCAAAGTCGACGTTAATGCCGGTTGCGCCATAAGCAAGCGTTTCCGCAATAATTCCGGAAATAATCTTTTCACGTTTACTCGTATAAGACAGAGTTTCCTTAATGTCTATATCCGTTCCCGTATGAAAGTTTGAGATCAAAGGCCATACTTCCATACCCATATTCGCTGCCGCTTTCACATAATCGGCGTTTGCTATGCTTGTGAAGTTGCCGTCATTGTCGGTCAGCCAATACCAGGTAGGTGAAACAACATTCACGCCTTCAACCTTCGCACAGGCATTGTATAAAAACGATGCGTCCTGCTCAGCTTCCATATTCTGCCAGACAAGACATATTTTCTCGCCCTTTGAAAGATTTTTATAGTCTTCGGCTTCAACCTTTGTAACCGGAGTTTCTTCAACTGCGGATGTCTCCGAAAGGCAATCGTTCGGAACGTACCCTATATAGGCATCGTCTGTTTTAACCTTTGTCCAATCGTCCATTGCTTCAAGGACTTCGACCGTTACTCCGCTTGTAATCTTCCGAAGGATTTCGCTCTTAACGCCGCCGCGCCATCTGACATAGGTATCTTTCTTGATATCGGCAACGGTTTTTGAACCCCACTCGGTGTAAAGCTGCATCCGGTAAGGTTCCTCGTAAAATTCATAATATAAATTGACAAATTTCTGTATATAATTAATCGCTATGTAAAGCGTATCGTCTTCAATGTAACTGATCGTATATTCCGTGTCGTTTGAGACGCCGTTTTCCAAATACGATTTACTTCCTATTTCAGTCCTGATCGTATCGCTTCCGTTTGTATAAAGAAGCAGATTCTCATTTGTGTCTCTGTAAAATCTGACCGTGAAAAGTTCCTTTACAAGGTCTTCGTCAAAATATACAATTCCATCCCTGTACTTTGCAAACGATTCAAGTTTCTCGTCCTGCAATACTATCGGAACGTCATCACTTTGAGGGTTCCCGAAGTATTCGTTTAAATCGGCATACTCCGTTCCGTAAGAATATTTTTCATATATAGCAGAGCCAAAGCTCACAAATCCAACGACGCAAATCAAGGCGATCGCGATTATAACCGGTATTGCTTTTTTCATATAGTTAGTTACCTCCGACCGCCCCAATTATATCAGACAATCTTATTTGTGTCTTTAAAAAATTTAAATAAGACAGTCCGTGCGTCAGGCGTTGGCTGCCAGAACTCTTTCAAAGTAAATTTCTTTAATCGAGCCTTTCTCGTCATAGCCTATGGTTGGCATACAATAATTTCCCTCTGTGTTAAAGAAGTTGTTCACCGCTTCGGGAGTCGCCGGTTTGCCGCCTAAATACAGTTTGATTCCCTGATTATACAAATCGTAAAGTCTCTTTTTTACAACCATAAATAATCCTCCTTAAATTTTCCGTGATAAACATATGGGAGAAAGAGGTGCTCATTCTTTGTACAGAAGTGTCGTTCCAAATAATATTCAATGTTTCCCAATATGTTTGTTACCTGCATATGAGTTGATAGTTTGTGTGAATTTATTTGTGAAATACTTAAAAGAAAAAACGTTTCCTTGCATGCACGATTGACGTGCCGAAAGACTGTTTCCGTTAAATCGGAAACCAAAGAATTAATCGTTTATTTTTATTACAAGTACCGCTACCCTCCTTTCGGAATAAGCTTTTACTCGGAACGCATAATTGAATTGTAAAAGTCAAAAATGAACAAACGATGTCCGATTAATTAACGTATTGTTAAACCTCTGAAATTTACATGATTTCAGTTTCATAAATGTTTATAAATTTTCCTTGCGAAGGTTGACTTTACAGCGTCAAAATTATAGTATTTGCGTATGAAAATAGAAAAAGTAAACGAGCATCAGATACGGTGCACCCTCACTCGCGATGATCTTGCTTCAAGGCATTTGAAGATGAGTGAATTGGCCTACGGTTCGGATAAGGCCAAGGATTTGTTCCGTGATATGATGGAAAAAGCAAATATTGAATATGGTTTTCAGGCGGACAACGTCCCGCTTATGATAGAAGCTATCCCCATGGTCGGTGAAACAATTGTTTTGGTAATTACAAAGGTTGAGGATCCGGAGGAACTCGACACAAGGTTTTCAAAATTTTCGCCCGACCTTGACGACGATGACGATGATTCCGATTACGGCCTTGATGCGGATTCAGACACCGTTACCGATGCAGGTTCTTTGATATCGGAACTTGTGAAGAAGATTATGGATGCATCCGAAACGCCTAAAAAGGAGGATTCGGCCAAGAGTTTACTCTCCAATTCCGTAACCTTCACTTTCTCAACCCTCGCGGAAATAGCCTCTCTTCTCAAGAAACTGCCCGGAGGCTATAAGGGACGGACATGCGTATACTATAACAGAGACGCGGGAAATTACATTCTGGTAGTCGCAAAGGGGCTTGCCGATGCGGCAGACTTCATAAGGGCCTGCAATTTCCTTGCCGAGCATGTAACCGTTATCCCCAAGAAGATCGTTCACGAAAGTTTCTTAAGCGAGCATTGTGATCTTCTGATTGATTCAAACGCCGCCGAAGTGCTTTCAAGTCTCTATTAAAATAAAAAAAACCTCTGTGATTATTTCACAGAGGCTTTTTCTTTATGCTTCTTCAATAGCCTTCATCAAAGCATCTACATCTATTCCGTGAACCATTGCAGCTTCCTCAAGACTTTCAGCCTGAGATGCAGGGCAACCGAGGCAATGCATTCCGGCTTCCATTAAAACCGGTGCAATATCCGGAGCCTTCTTAAGAATTTCGCCGATAGTCATATCTTTGGTAATTCCTGTCATATTAACTTCCTTTCCGCCCGAAGGCTTTTTGATAATGGGAGTATATCCCAATAAAAAAATAAGTGCAAGCCGGCATTTGGTCACGACATCGTTTCTTTTTCCATGCGCGCAAAAATCTTTGTACAAAACTCAGTACAATCCCCAAAATCATTGACACTCCAAGCTTTTTGGAAGTATACTTCAAGGGTAAATAACAGTAGGGAATTGCGCCCGC
>CAZCPW010000120.1:0-4766 GCA_964499925.1 uncultured Lachnospiraceae bacterium | reverse complement strand
TTGTCGTGTCTATCGGGATGAGCTCCTGCTGGGGATGCTTTCTGCCTCCCTGAGGAGGAACATTGGCAACCGTTCCTTCGATAATCTTCAAAAGTGCCTGCTGAACGCCCTCTCCGGATACGTCTCTCGTGATGGAAACGTTTTCCGACTTCTTGCTGATCTTGTCGATTTCATCGATGTAAACGATACCCTTTGAGGCTCTCTCAATATCGTAATCCGCCGCCTGAATGAGCTTTAACAGGATATTCTCAACGTCCTCGCCTACGTAACCCGCCTCGGTAAGGGTGGTCGCATCGGCAATTGCAAAGGGAACATTGATAATCTTTGCAAGGCTCTGCGCAAGATAAGTCTTTCCTGAGCCCGTGGGACCTATCATTATGATGTTTGATTTCTGAAGCTCCACTCCGTCGGTATCATCGACATCTGCCGTGATGCGCTTGTAGTGGTTGTACACGGCTACGGAAAGAACCTTCTTTGCCGTTTCCTGGCCGATTACGTACTCGTCAAGAAACTTCTTGATTTCGGCCGGTTTAAGCAGCTTTATTTCTTTTTCCTCGTGGGATTCCGGTTCTTCCATCGCACGTTCTTCTTCAATGATTTCCCCGCAAATTTCCACGCATTCATTACAGATATAAATTTCGTTTGGGCCGGCAATAAGCTTGTCAACCAAGTCCTGCGGTTTACCGCAGAAAGAACAATACTTTGTGGTATCCTTGGACATTTTTGCCATCGGTAATCTTCCAATCTTTAAATGCTTACATTAAGATACCGGATTGCTGCACGCAACCCGGAATATTTTAGTTATTATGACTGTAAATCACTTCGTCAATAAGGCCGTATGCCTTGGCTTCCTCGGCACTCTTCCAGTTGTCACGCTCGGTGTCCGCACAAACCTCTTCGTAAGGCTTGCCGGTGTTTTCGGAAAGGATTTTATTTAACTTTTCCTTTGTCTGAAGTATGTGCTTTGCGGCTATCTCGATTTCGGTAGCCTGACCCTGAGCACCGCCCAAGGGCTGATGAATCATGATTTCTGCATTGGGAAGAGCATATCTCTTGCCCTTCTTGCCGCCTGCCAGCAAGAAAGCTCCCATGGAAGCCGCCATACCGATGCAGGTAGTGGACACGTCGCACTTAATGAACTGCATCGTGTCATAGATTGCCATTCCGGCAGTTACGGAACCGCCGGGAGAATTGATGTATAAATGGATATCCTTTTCGGGATCTTCCGCCTCAAGGAAAAGAAGCTGTGCAACAACAAGACTTGCCGTTACATCGTTAACCTCTTCTCCGAGGAAAATAATTCTTTCTTTTAAAAGTCTTGAGTAGATATCGTAGGAGCGCTCGCCTCTGCTCGTCTGCTCTATGACGTAAGGTACTAAACTCATCTTAAGCTCCTCTCCTACTTTAAGCTTCCTTTGCGTTCTCAACTACAAAATCAATTGCCTTCTTGATGGCAAGGTCGTCAGTGATTTCCTTCTTTGCCTTTTCATTGTCGCCGATAAGCTCTTTAACCTTTGAGAGCTCCATCTTGTAAGCCTCGGCCATACGATTAAGCTCTGCTTCGTACTCTTCATCGCTAACGGTGAAGCCCTCTGCCTTTACAATGTTCTCAAGCACAAGTCTTGACTCGATACGCTTCTTTGCTCCGGGCTGAATCTGCTCTAAGAGCTTTTCCTTTGTAAGACCTGTAAACTGGAAGTACTGATCCACACTGATACCGTTCTGCTGAACGTTGCTTGCAAAGTCATCAAACATCTGACGAACCTGAGCATCAAGCATAGGTCCGGGAATTTCGATTTCGGAATCCTTTACAATTGCCTCGATTACGGCTTCTTCCTTCTTGTTCTTTGCGTCATTTTCCTTCTTCTCGGTAAGGCCCTTTACGGTAGCTGCCTTATACTCGTCAAAGGTATCGTATTCGGAAACTTCGCTTGCAAACTCATCGTCAAGCTCGGGGAGTTCTTTTTCCTTAATCTCGTGAATCGTGCACTTAAATACGGCTTCCTTGCCCTTTAAGTCCTCTGCATGATAGTCCTCGGGGAAGGTAACCTTTACTTCAACTTCTTTTTCCTTTTCGGCACCGATTAACTGCTCTTCAAAGCCGGGGATAAAGGAACCCGAACCGATTGTAAGGGGATAGTTTTCACCCTTGCCGCCTTCAAAAGGAACGCCGTCAATTGATCCCTCAAAATCAAGCGTAACTTCGTCCTTGTCCTGAACGGGTCTGTCAACGGAAATGGTTCTTGCGGAATTTTCTCTTTCTTTTTCAATGAAAGCCATAACCTCTTCGTCGGTTACGTTTGTGTCAATCTTGTCAATCTTTACGCCCTTGTACTTGCCGAGCTTGATCTCGGGCTTCAAAGCAACCGTAGCTGTAAAAATAAAAGGCTTGCCTGCTTCAATCTGAGTAACCTCGATGTCGGGAGCGCTGGTGATTTCCTCGCCGCACTCGTCATAAGCCTTGGCATATGCATCGGGAATGAGGATGTTTGCGGCCTCTTCGTAAAATACGCTCTTGCCGTACATCTTTTCAATCATTGCCTTGGGAGTCTTTCCCTTACGGAAGCCGGGCAGCTGAATGCTGTTCTTCTGCTTATTGTAAGCCTGATTAATTGCTTTATCTAATTCCGAAGCGTCAACTTCGATAGTAAGCTTCGCCATGCTGCCTTCTAATTTTTCTACTGTACAACTCATTTAAAATATCCTCCTTAATGGCTCTCAAGCCACAATCATCAGCAAATTATAGCATAAAGTGTCAATACAATCCAGCATTATTTAAAAATTGAATCGCTTTTGTATTTCCGTCTTGACCTCGCGGCCTTTGAAAATAACAATTCCCAAAAAGGCCACTATTGAAACAATCAGTACAATCGCCCACGGAAGAATAAAACTTTTCTTTCCGAAGTAAATGGCGATATACGGGATGATCCCGATCACCGCCGTAGAAAGAAAGTATACGAGTGAATTTCCGGACTTGTCAATAAATGTAAAAACAAAATTTGCGATAATAGTTCCGCCTATCAGTGCGGGTACCGCTATATAAAAGGTTGGGGTAAAGAAATCGTAAAAATCAAAGTACTTTGCCGTGATGCACAGAAGCACCGACACAAAGACAGCACTTATGGACAAAATCTTTGCCGGGAACACTTTCTTTCTGATAAAGCCCGTAATCAGAAGTTCCGACACCACTCCCCACATCAGTATCATGAGGCTGTAGTGGTATCCCTTAAACCTTATGTTAAGCAAGAAATCAAGAGCAAGAGCTACGACTATAACGGTCAATACCGCAAAAAGCTGGATTTTAAAGCAGATACTGTACTTTTTCAAATTTTCGTCGACGGGCCAGTTATAATCCGAAGGCGTACCCGAGAGGGCATTTTGGCAAATGGGGCATTTACTCCGCGTTCCGTCAATTTCTATCTTACAAACAGGACATTTGCGCATTATTCAACCACCTCCGAAACGTATGCTTTAATATTGACTCCCGTCTCATTTAAGTGCTTTATAAGGCGTCTCACGGTTCCCGTTTCGGCATTCGCCGTGCTGATTCCCAGCACCATATCGTTTTTAAAGCTTGTAACGGTGACAAAGAAACCTTCCGTTGAACAGAAATCCGATATCTCGTTTATGTACTCTTCCATCTCCGGCGGCAGTTTAATCACTCCGAGATTAGAAAGAACGCAGCTGACGGTCTTCTTTTCATGCTTAGCAAAGAACTTAACGATAGGCTGCTTTATAAACAAAGGCACCATCCTGGTAAAGAAAAGTCTTTCCATGCTCTGGTAACGGTTCATCTGAGATGTAATACTTTCGGGTTTGAGCGATTCCTTTAATTTACCGTCAAATTCCGCAGCCAAAGATTCGATCGTTTCGCTTCCGTCAAAGACATGTGAAACGTCGACATTGTTAAAGAAGTTTCTCGTGGTCTGTGAGGGGTAAAAATTACGAAGATTTACCGGCATCGAAACGTTAATGGGCTTGTGCTTCATCATAAAGGGCATGCCTTCCCTTATTGAGAACATCAAAAGGGCTCCCAGGTAGCTTGTGACCGAAACATGCATTTCCTTTGCTTTCGCAACAATTTCCTTGCCTTCCATATGAAGCTCGATAAATCTTAGCTGATTATAGGGAAGGAGCCTGCTTTGGATGCGGTAAGCGTTTTTCTTTTTGTTTAAGATTTGTTTGGGAATTGCTCCGTTTGAATTGTCATAGAAATGTTCAAAGCTGTTCTGCGTCCTCTCGGTTTCCGAAGAATCCGACGCAAGCGATACATTTTGAAGTGAATCCGGATGCTTTAGCTTTAAATAGTTCAGTACAAGAATCTTTAAAAAAGCAAGTGCTCCCGTTCCGTCCGCGAGTGCGTGGAATATATCCACATTTATTCTTTTTCCGTAGTAGGTGACTTTAAAGTGAAGGAAGCCGTCGTAGCCCGCTCCGTAAAGTATGGGGCAGGGGCTTCCCGTCTCTTCTTCGACGATTGCTCTGACATCCGTTCTTTCGATATAATTCCAAAAGAAACCTCTTCTGATTCGAACCGCAAGCTCCGGGAAAAGCTCTATCGAAGTATCCAAAGCCTCCTGCAAAGCTTCCGGGTCGACATCTTCTTTAAGTGTGCAGCTGACCCTCAGAGTTTGCGGGTTTCTTGCACTGTGATTGGCCAAAAAAACTTTGGCTACGTTGTCTACTTTATACCATTCGTTACTCAATTTTTCGTTCCTATATTTCTTTCAAA
The DNA here is from genome assembly GCA_964499925.1 of uncultured Lachnospiraceae bacterium. Classification (GTDB taxonomy): domain Bacteria; phylum Bacillota; class Clostridia; order Lachnospirales; family Lachnospiraceae; genus UBA1258. The sequence continues at coordinate 34 of CAZCPW010000120.1, read as the reverse complement.
AATTTATCAACATCTTTTAAGGCTTTGTTTGCCT
>CAZCPW010000119.1:0-4798 GCA_964499925.1 uncultured Lachnospiraceae bacterium | reverse complement strand
ACTGCAGAAAGCTGATTCTTCATCCCAAGATGTATTCGGCATTCTTACTCTGGCTGCTTTCGGAGCTCTTTGAGGTGCTCCCCGAGGTCGGCGACTGCGAAAAGCCGAAGATGATGTTCTTTTTCGATGAAGCCCACATGATGTTTGAGTCGGCATCGAAGGTGCTGCTTGAGAAACTTGAACAGGTAGTTAAGCTCATTCGCTCAAAGGGAGTGGGTATTTATTTCATCACGCAGAACCCGAAGGACATTCCGGACGGTGTGCTCGCACAGCTCGGAAACAAGATTCAGCACGCGCTTCACGCTTATACGCCTATGGAACAGAAGGGTGCGAAGGCAGCAGCGATGGCTTTCAGGGAGAATCCCGCATTTGATACTTACGAGGTGCTTCAGGAGTTGGGAACCGGCGAAGCCCTTGTTTCGGTACTTGATGAAAGCGGAATTCCCACAACGGTAGAAAGAACAAAAATCTGCCCGCCGGAAAGCTTTTTGGGAAGTCTTGACGATTCGACACGCATGTCAGTTATTAATAATTCCCTTCTTTATGCAAAATATGCGGCCGCAGTTGACAATGATTCTGCATACGAAAACCTTGAGAGGAAGAAGGCAAGCGAGGAAGCAGAGGAGCAGGCCGAGGAAGAAAAGCTTACCCTTACCAAGCAGAAAGAAAAAGAAACCAAATCCAGAAAGAAAGCTGTTAACACTGCGGTTAAGAATGTTGCAAAAACAACCGGCGGTACAATCGGAAGAGAGATCGGAAAAACGGTTGGCAAGTCTATAGGCGGATCGTTTGGTAAGACCCTCGGAGGAAATATAGGTTCCTCGATAGGACGTGGCATTCTCGGAACGTTTTTCAGATAATGAGAGAAAAGATTTCGGTGGCGATGGCCACATATAACGGCGAAAAGTATATACATGAGCAGCTTGAAAGCATTCTTAAATGCTTGGGAGACGATGATGAAATCATTGTTTCCGACGACGGATCCACGGATTCTACGCTTAAAAAGGTGGCAGAATTCAGGGATTCGCGTATAAAGCTGACAGAAGGTCCCAAGAAGGGCGTTAAGAAAAATTTTGAAAATGCCATAAAGAATTGTACCGGCAGGTATATATTTCTTTCGGATCAGGACGATATTTGGGAACCTTCAAAGGTTGAAAAGGTTTTGAAGGCTTTTACTGCGGATAACTGCGCGGTTGTTGTGCATAACTGTGAGTTAATTGACGAAGACGGCGGAAAACTTCTGGATTCTTACTTTGCCTACAGAAAGTCCGGTTCGGGGCGGTTTAAGAACTTTGTGAAGAACAGCTACATGGGCTGCTGCATGGCTTTTGATGCTGCCTACAAAGATAAAATTCTTCCGATTCCCGATGATATAGAAATGCACGATCAGTGGATAGGCTTGATCTGCGAAAGATACGGAAAGGCTGTCTTTATAGATGACATTTTGCTAAAGTACAGGCGTCACGGGAATAATGCGTCCGAGGTGTTTAACCACTACGGTTTAGGCAGGATGATAAAAAATCGATTAAATTTATATAAAAATCTTCTTAAAAGATAGGCACTTTTACTATATTTACAAAAGTATACCCGTATGTAATAATATTTGAAATTGAAAGCCTCTTTAAGCGCGGTTCCAAGAGACCGACAAGGTATATATGTGTTTTCTTGTATTGTGAGTCTATTGCCAGGCGCCTAAAGTGCATCGCAGTGGGCTTTCTTTTTTTGGGAATTTTCCCGGACATTCAATTTCATATCACGGAGGGATAGATTATGAAGATGATCTACAATGTAAGCGATAAGCCGAAGTTCGGACAGGTGCTTGTATTCGCTTTACAGCAGCTGCTTGCAATCCTGGCAGCAACAATCGCCGTTCCCGCAATCGTAGGAAACGGCATGTCGAGTTCGGCAGCTTTGTTTGGTGCCGGCGTCGGTACAATCGTTTACCTTTTATTTACTAAGTTTAAGAGCCCTGTTTTCCTTGGTTCTTCATTTGCTTTCATCGGTTCGATGTCAGCAGCCTTTGCAGGTGCCGCAACAACAGCCGTTGGATATCTTGGCTTAATCATCGGTGCATTCTTTGCAGGTCTTGTATATGTAGTAATCGCAATTGTCGTAAAGTTCTGCGGCGTAGCCTGGGTTAACAAGCTGATGCCCCCTGTAGTAATCGGACCTACGGTTGCTATTATCGGTCTTTCACTTGCCGGAAACGCCATCTCCGATTTACAGAAAGGTCCCAATGTTTACATCGGTTTGATCTGCGGACTTGTAACTTTGTTTGTAACCATGATCTGCTCCGTATTCGGAAAGAAGATGATGAAGATGATTCCTTTCATTATCGGTATTGCGGCAGGTTATATCGTAGCTACCATTATTACCCTTGTGGGCGGAGACGCTTATCAGGTAATTGATTTCTCAAAGTTCAACGATATGCAGTGGTATCCCGATTTCACTTTCGTAACTGCTCTCGGCGGATTCTCGGATATCACGGGTGCTTATATCGGAACCGTTGCTGTTGCATATGTTCCCGTTGCATTCGTAGTATTTGCAGAGCATATCGCAGACCACAAGAACTTATCTTCAATCATTGAAAAAGATCTTTTGGTTGAGCCCGGTCTTCACAGAACCTTACTCGGTGACGGCGTAGGTTCAATGGCAGGCGCATTCTTCGGAGGATGCCCCAACACCACATACGGTGAGTCGGTAGGCTGTGTTGCCATTTCCGGAAATGCATCGGTTGTAACGATTCTTGCAACTGCACTTCTTGCAATCATCGCTTCCTTCTTTGCTCCCTTCGTAACCCTGCTTGCAACGATTCCCGGATCGGTAATGGGCGGTGTCTGCATAGCTCTTTACGGCTTCATCGCAGTATCCGGTCTTAAGATGATTCAGGACGTTGACTTAAATGACAACGTTAACCTCTTCACCGTATCCGTTATCTTGATTGCAGGTATCGGCGGACTTACAGTTAACTTCGGTGCCGTAACGATTACAGAGGTTGCATGCGCATTGATCCTCGGTATTGTTACACATAAGGTTTTGGATCGCAGCAACAAGAAAGAAGAGAAGAAGTAATTACTTCATCTTCCATACCTAAAAGAAATACAACCCCCATTCCGGTTAATCGGAACGGGGGTTTTGCTGTATAGGAAACTTCGTTCCTATACGGAAATTAATTCGCGAGGATGTGCTATTTCGGCAATGAGGAAATATCTCGCAAACGAAACTCTGTTTCTACTTTATATCCGGTTCCATCCAACCGGTAAATTCCATGATAATTTGTTTTTCCGCGTGTTTTTCGGTCTTTTGCATCTGTATACGGTAATCGCGGGGCGTCATCTGTATCAGCTGCATAAACGAGCGGTTAAAGCTTGAGATAGAACGGAAGCCGACGGCCTCGGATATCGACAGGATTGAGTCTTCTGTGCTTCGCAGTAAATTGCAGGACTTTGTAATTCGGATGCTGTTTAGGTAATCCAAGGGATTTGTGCCCATCACGTTATGAAATATCCGTCTGAAATGCGTGGGGCTTAAATGACAAACTAAAGCCAAATCATCGGTCGAAAAGTTATTCATATAATTTTCGTCAATGTAATCCAGTACCGGTTTGAGTACAAGGTAATTTTCCGGAGTTTCCTTAACCTGAGCCGAATGGTCTTTTTTCGTTTCATTGTAAATACGCTTAATGTAAATATAAAGAGAAAGGATGAGTCCGCGCACTATCAACTGATAACCGGGCTTTTTTTCTTCAAGTTCCCGGATTACATTGGTCAGAAGATTGTATATTTCCGGGTACTTATCTCTCGGCAAAATCGGTGTAAAACCGTCGTCGGGTTGTAAGGTTATCTCATAATCGCTTAGGGAAGAAGGAAGAATTCCTTTAAAAAGTCCCGCGGGATCGATGAATAAATATGACCAGTGACTGAGCGTCCCCTTATCCGAATAGGTGGTATGAGGAACGTTTTTCGGTATGCAGGTAACATCTCCTTCTTTAAATTTAAGTTTTTTATCATATATTTCGAGAGTTCCGCTGTCCGAATGACAGATGCCGAGCTCAAGACAGTTATGGAAATGAAGCCTTCCGGCAGGGATGTCGGAAATTTTCCAGTGTGCTCCGGAAAGAAGCAACAGCGGAAAGTCCAAGGGAAGGTAGTAGCTTCGATATTCTGTGATAACTGTTTTTTGCTTTGCCATAAATTTCTCCAATAGATTGAGCGAAAGATCGTATAATCCTGATTTTTGCCGAGTAAAGCTTTATACAGATTGCAAAATTCACCATTTTCAACCAAAACTGTGCAAATCCGACCAAATACAAAAATCCCTTTGTTGAGCAGATTTTAGCAAAAATAAGCAAAAAGCACAAGAAGAAACATACACGACTTTAAAAATTATAAAACATGACGGAGAGATTTGGCAGATGTCAACAAAATGAGGACATTATTTTTGTTAAAAAAGCTAAATTCAAAAATATGATGGTCGAAAATGCAAAGTTTTAATCGCGCAATGATTAGAAATGATATGTCAAATAGAAGTATAGTCGTGGTAACAAGAAACAGATAAGTATACGAAACAGGAGGAAAACAGATGTCTAACTTCAAAGCGGTAAGAGAAGAAAACAGGACAAAAGTTAAAACTGTTACTCCGTGGCGCAAGGCCATAAAGAGAGACTGGCAGTTGTACCTGTTGCTTTTGATTCCGATAGCATTGGTTATATTTTTCAACTACGCCGCATATCCGGGCTTAAGGATGGTATTCATGGATTACAAGCCTGCCAAAGGATATTCGGGATCCGAATGGGTGG
>CAZCPW010000118.1:0-4834 GCA_964499925.1 uncultured Lachnospiraceae bacterium | reverse complement strand
TGACTGAGAGGGCCTTGGCTCTCCCACGCGGAGCAATTTCCTATATAGTAAAAAAGAGTTTCGCTTGCGAAACTCTCACGCGCCGAGCGCGGTCGCTTCAGCGACATATACCTATCGCGCGAGTGCGCATAATTGGCACGTAGTGCCTTTTTTGCTATATAGGGGATTGCGGAGCAATTTCCTATATAGTAAAAAAGAGTTTCGCTTGCGAAACTCTTTTTTTACGGACTCTTTTTAATTAAACACACTCACCTGTATATTCTTGCTCACCAAATGGTTGTATTCCAAGATTCTGTATTCCGTTATTTTTTCATCCCCTATTATCGACTCGACGTTCCTATGGGATATCTCGGGGTAATATGTCATCAAATCAAGCAGGAAGCTGAAGTACTGTGAGGTGTCGACCCCGGCCACATCAAGCAGGACCGCACCCAGATAGTTGGCACTTATGTCCCCGTAATCTTCCATATCAAGGTCGTAATTGACCCAGATTACGTAAGGTGTCATATATTTAAGCGCGTTCTGTTCTTCTTCCGTAAGACCGCTGTCTTTAAACATTGCTTCGTAAAAGCAGTCCGAAAGCGCGGGCTGATGGTCTCCGAACATGCAAATTATCGTGGGTTCGTCCGCATCCGCAAAGTAGTCGATAAGTCCTTCAAAAGCTTCATCCGTCTTCTTCATAAGGCTCAGATACGTTTCTGCATCCGTCAGGTACCCGATATCCGCTGGGTCGGTATTTCCGACCTTCTTTAAATAAACATCGATTTCGGTGTTGTAACAATACGGCGAATGGTTTTGTATGGTTACGTCAAACAGGAATAACGGCTTGTCACTTTCTTTATGCTCGTACTGCCATATTATTTCATTGAAATTGCACTCATCGGTTATCATAGCTCCGTCATCGGTATACAGATATTCGGTCTGAAAGTCATTGACGTCAATAAAATCGTCAAAGCCGAAATACTCATAAACCTTATCCCTGTTCCAGGCAAAATCAATATTCGGATGCATCGCCATAGTTTGGTAGCCGTCATTTGAAAGAACGGTCGCCATCGACGGCATCTCGTGATTCACCTGCATCTGATAGGCAACCACTCCCGGTGCGAGGAAAGAAGTCGTATCTCCCGTCAGGGCCTCAAACTCGCTGTTTGCGGTAAGACCGCCCAAAATATTTACGTATGTATATCCCTTAACGGTATTTGCGGAAAGTGAGTCCGTGAAGGGCATGAAGTCTGCAGTTGTTTCGAGGTTTCCAAGTACCCTTAGATCGGACCAGGCTTCGTTCATGATAAAAATAATATTCGGATTAACATCGCCTGCAGATTCTTTTTTCGTAACCCTGTCCGCTATTTCATTTACCTTTTCGATTGAATATCCCGAGGGCTTCTCAAGCTGCATCTCGTCAATATTCAGCAGGAAGCTCAGCATAAATCCGTTTATTGATTCGTTTGCCGAAGTATTCCAGTATACTCCCTTTAACTCATGGTCTTCAAAATACGATGTCCCCTTCCAAAAGAAAAAGAAAAATCCTATATATGCGGCCGACACCGCCGTTATGCAGATATGATATCCGGCACCTTTAAGAGGAAGATCAAGTTTAAAGCCGAGAACAGAAAAGAACACAAAGTACAAAATTGAATAGGTAAGCTCGGGCGTCAAAAATAAAGTATAACCGGAAGCGACCGTTACTGCCGTGCCAAGGCCAAGGATATCATTAAACGTAAATATCGTCCCTCTGTAACTGGAGACATAGAAATTTGCAAGAGAAGCAATCAAAATCAGTAAACTGCCGATGCCAAGCGCAAGATTGACTCTTTGAGTCACGAATAAAAAGAAAGCAAAAACCAGACAGATGATAAGAATATTTACGAGAACTGCCCCGCTTCGAAGATCGTTAAGATTTTCTGTTAACGGTACCTCTATGCGGTCCAGCATTTTCTTCGGAACAAAGATCAGATACAGAGCTATGCATACCAAATTGAATACGGTATTTTTTACCTTTGGAAGTACGATAAAAATTCCGGTTGAAACGGACAGAAAGATTACTGTCAGAGCCTTTTTAAATGAAAGAATGTCCTTCATGTTGACAAAAGAAATGATCAAAAGAAGTACGGCAACAGCCGCACCTATGAAAATATTCCTTTTCTTTATCGATTTAAACCGGTTGATTATTGCGTTTGGATTAATACGGGCAGAGAATTTTTCCATGAAGATTAAAGCTTTCCTTGAAGATTGATATATCTGTTTGCGAGCACGTTTGGATATATAAAGGCCGCAAGGCAAATCTCTTCAATGATTGTACCCTTGCGGCCGTGTCATTTCAATCCTTACTTTCTTTTTCTCTTACGGAAAATAACCGTAACCGCAGCAAATAATGCCACACCGGCGCCGATTATCGCGGGGATAAAAGGCTTAGAAGCATTTTCCTTTACAAGCACCATTGCGGAAATAGGCTCTATACTAACCGTTCCGGTCAACGTTCTCAATATATCGGTACCTGCGGTTTCTTTATCCACGCAGACGCCCCACTCGCCTTCCGGAAGGTCAAGAGAAACGCTTTCGTCGCGCGCATTGAATATTACAATGATGCCGTCCGACGTTTCGCCTTCCACAGAACCGTCAATCAGGTAAGCGGTGCACTTACTCTTAAGCATTTTAATTTCCGTTACGTATTTATTTACATCCTCAGCAGTCGAAAGCCTTAAAGCCTTATGTGCCTTTCTGAAGCTTATAAGGCCCTTGTAATAGTTGTAAACATCCGCTGCCGACTCGTCTTCGAGGGACGAATACTTGATTGCATTGACCGCATCACCCGCATTGAAGCTGTTTTCGTTGAATGTTCCGTCCGCATTAACCTTCGAGCGGAGCATCTCCTCGCCTGCCTGCATAAAGGGCACTCCCTCGCTCGTCATGCAGATTGCCCCGGAGAGCTTGTTCATCGAAACGATATCCTCGTACGGCGTATCGGATGCCAAAGAAAGCATGATGCGATCATAGAGGGTATTGTTGTCATGGCACGATGCGTAGTTAATCGTTTGTGAAGGAGACTGACACCACGAGTCAAGTCCCTTAAAGCAGCGCGAAATCTTCGCTTCATAACCTGCGGCGCCCTGCACGAAGCCTTTTTTCGTATCAAAGACGCTCCCCTTGATGGCATTACGCATAGTATCGTTGAAATATGCAAAGCTCGGAGTAAGCGAGGAATTTGCCTGTGTCGCAAGAACCGTGCCTTCCTTGGTGGGTGTAGTCGAAAGTGACCAGCCCTCTCCGTAAAAGATGATATCGGGATTTATCTTCTTTACCTCGGTTACGATTTCATTTATGGTATCGACATCAAGAAGTCCCACAAGGTCAAATCTGAAGCCGTCGATATGATATTCCTCTGCCCAGTAGCATACGGAATCGACGATGTACTTTCTCACCATCGCGCGTTCCGATGCCGTGTCATTTCCGCAGCCCGAGCCGTTTGAATAAACACCTTCTTCCGAAATCCTGCTGAAGTACCCGGGTACGAGAACATTAAAGCAGAAAGAATCCGCGTCATACACATGATTGTAAACGACATCCATGACAACGCTTATGCCGTTGTCATGAAGGTTCTTCACCATCTGCTTTACTTCCTTTACTCGCACACTACCATCATACGGATCGGTTGAATACGAACCTTCGGGAACATTGTAATTCATGGGATCGTAGCCCCAGTTATAGGAGTCTGCGGAATCAGCTTCATCAACCGAACCGAAATCATAAAAAGGAAGAATGTGAAGATGGGTGATACCCAAATCCTTTATGTGATCAAGACCGGTCGAGATGCCGGCATCGGTTTTTGTGCCTTCTTCGACTATACCCAAATACTTTCCGACGTTTGTAATCCCCGCGCCCTCTTCACTCGTTAAATCTCTTATATGGGCTTCGTAGATGATTGCGTCGTTTATTGACTCTCCCTCATGAGGATTTCTATCATTTTCCCAACCGTCGGGATCGGTAGAGCTTAAATCGATTACCATAGCCCTTTTTCCGTTTACACCTGCAGTACGGGCATAGGGATCGTTAGCCTCTTTGGATACTCCGTCTATCGTAACCTCGTATGTATAATATTTTCCCTGAATATCACCATCCAAAGTCAGAGTCCAGACCCCGTTTTCGGTAAGAGCCATTTCCGATTCCGAAATCATGTCACTAACGCTTGCGTCTCCGCCCTCGTAGAGTTTAACGCTCATGCTCTCCGCGGTCGGCGCCCATACCTTAAAGGTCGTGCTTTCCTCCGACCACGCAGCACCGAGATCATTCCCCCTATATGTATATGCCGCTTCAAATTCATCCGTTGAATAATTGTTTGTCATAATATCACCGTGTCCTCACATGATAGTTTACGAAACTTTGCGAAAATTTCTGTCTAAATTTTACTATACCATCTAAAAAAGTGCAAACAAAAAGAACCTATTTTTCAAGGTTCCTTTCGTGTTTTTATAATCTTGTATTTATTTTCCCGTTGACTTCTTCTTATCGTAAACGACTGCAATGATTACGCAGGTTGCGGCTATTGTAAAGAATGCAAGGGCAGCCTTAATATCGTAAGAATCTCCGGTCTTCGGAACATCATCCAAAACCTTTTCCGAAGATGTCGTCGTGCTTGCAGTCTGGGTAGTAGTCGTAGAAGCAGCTGCTGTTTCGGTTGCGGCTGTTCCGGACGGGGTAAGTGAATACTCTCCATCCTTAAGTGTTACGTAACCCTGGTCGTTTGTAACAAGCTTGCCGGCTGCTATATTGTAAAGTGTTGTGGTATTTGAAAGAAGGTCCTTTGATGACTTAACATTTGCCTTGTCAACAGTAC
>CAZCPW010000117.1:0-4844 GCA_964499925.1 uncultured Lachnospiraceae bacterium | reverse complement strand
CAACGAACAAGTTGCAAGGCTTCTCATAAAGGTTCTGAGGAGTATCAACCTGCTGAATAACACCGTCCTTCATAACTACGATACGGGTACCAAGAGTCATAGCCTCGGTCTGGTCATGTGTAACGTAGATGATGGTTGTGCCTAATCTCTGGTGAAGCTTAGCAATTTCGATACGCATCTGTACACGAAGCTTTGCATCCAAGTTTGAAAGAGGCTCGTCCATAAGGAATACCTTAGGATTACGAACGATTGCACGTCCCATAGCTACACGCTGTCTCTGTCCACCGGAAAGAGCCTTGGGTCTTCTGTCAAGAAGGGGAGTAAGATCAAGGATCTTAGCTGCATCCTTAACCTGCTTGTCGATTTCGTCCTTGGGAACCTTTCTTAACTTAAGTCCGAATGCCATGTTGTCATATACTGACATATGAGGGTACAATGCGTAGTTCTGGAATACCATTGCGATATCTCTGTCCTTAGGTTCTACGTCATTAACTACCTTATCGCCAATCTTTAATTCACCTGAAGAGATATCTTCAAGTCCTGCAATCATACGAAGTGTGGTTGACTTACCACATCCTGAAGGGCCTACGAAAATGATAAACTCTTTGTCTTCAATCTCAAGGTTGAAGTCCTTAACAGCTTCAAAACCGTTGGGATATACTTTGCAGATGTTTTTCATTGATAAACTTGCCATAATAATCCTCCTAAATATTAAATGGGTTTCCCCCATCAACCTACCGATAGTATAGTAAAGTTCGAAATTTCTGAACATACCATATTTGAACAAAAATAATTTTTATTATCGGCAAAATTGCTTATTGCATATTTGATGATACCAAATTATGGGCATCTTGTCAAAATCAGGCTTCAAAAAATATGCAAAATTAACAACTTTTACCAAATTTATTTCTGACTGTAGTGACCGTGCCCGGCCTCATTGTAAAATGCCAACTGACTCTTGCCTCTTTGCTTGGCTTTATAAAGTGCCTGATCGGCCGCAATATACATATCCTTAAAGTTAGTGGCATCATCCGGGAAAATTGCAGCTCCTATACTTGCAGAAGCCGAATATTTGACATAGTCTTCGCCCGCTCTGAAATCATGAAAGAAATTCGTAATACGTCCTGCTTCCCTTTCAATGGTGCTGTCATCCTTTATGTTCTTTAAGAAGATCATAAACTCATCGCCGCCCATACGTCCGACTATATCCGTGACTCTGAATTCCGTCTTAATCTCCTTACCCAAAGTCTTTAATAAGAGATCCCCGAATGCATGTCCCATTGTGTCATTGACCTTCTTAAAGTTGTCAATGTCCAAAATAAACATGAGCCCACGCCCACCCGGATTCTCTTCCATGTATTCCTGAATCTTTTTTTCCGTAGCCGCCTTATTGTATAAATCGGTAAGAAGATCTGTTTCGGCCTTGTCTTCGAGAACCTTTCCTTTTTCCTTGCTCTTAAGCATATTAATGATAATAACGGCAATAACAAAGGCCGAGAAACACGATACCACTATTGCAAGCTTTATAATCGTCGACTGAATGTCGGAATAGTAGCTTGCCTTCAATTTGTTCATCGACGACTGTCTGATCCCGAATGCAAGATACCATCCTTCGACACCTACTGAGACAACGCATATCGTACGTTCGTCGTTTAGGTAGCTTGCCTCAACTGCCGCGCCGAGTCCGTTTAGCATCTTCACTCTGAAAACATTGTAATCGTTGTTTACGGTGTTCTTCGAAATATCCGTAAAGATATTTCCGTCAAGATACATACTGTCCGTGTCCTTGTGGGAAGAAAAAGTTCCCAAAACCGTTCCGTCCGCCGCGGTGATTGCCAAAAAAGAGGCCTCTTCGTATGCGGAAAGTCGAAAATCGTCCGAAATGTCGTCAAGGTGCGTAATCGTAAGAACATACTCACCCGAATCGCCGTTCATCGGAACATAAGAAACTATTGACGGTTCCCCGCATTCGTTCGAGATTTTGCAGCGCACATAGGTCTTTTTTTCGGAGCCGGTAAAATCAGCCAAATCCCCTTTGATAATCACTCCGTTTTCATCGCAGATAATGCTTTCGTCTTCACAAAAATACACATGCGAAACTCCGGTTTTTTCGCAAATTGTTTTTGCGATTTTTACCATGTCGTTATTTGCAAATGTCTCGCCGTTATCATATAAATCTTTAAAAATTTCACCTGCATTTAAATTGACGTCAACATCACTTGCAAGTCTTTCAGCCCACACCGAAGCATAGCTTAGGAGTTTGTCCTGACTTTGAACCGTAGTATTTTCCTTGCCGTCAGAAAGAAACCTGCAAAGAAGATATACGATTACAGTCACAAAAGACAGTCCGATTACAGACCATGTTACCACGGTATTTCTCGTAATTTTGCCGTTCTCCCGCATTTATTCCTCCGTTTTCCGAGGTTCTTCGGCCTTTGTAACTTCCCCAATTTCATCAGCCGTTTGCTCTCCCTCTATACCCTCATCCGGAATTTTCTCCACATTCCAGCTAAAATCATCGTTCACTTCTGCCTTTTCAGGCTCAAATCTCTTAAAAGTTTTATTGTAAAGCTTAGCGCTGAAATATGCAGGTGCGGAAACGCAGAAAAAAGCAACAATGGGAACTATCCACGTCATTGTCTCAAAATACGCAACCATTAAAATCAGTGCTGCAGGTGCAAGGAAAAGCGCCAGCATGAGCAACGTGCGCGGAAGCGCAAGAATGCTCATAAAGAAAGCATTTTTTATGGTCCCCTTAATGGTATTCTCAAAATGAGAAAGGATAGGGAATACATAAAGAAGCGTACATACTATAAATACCGATGCAGCAGTTGCCGCAGCAAAAAACACAGTGGAAAACTTCGAAAGTGAATCTCCCGCCAAGCCTCCGCTGAGGATAATCCTGTAATCCATAATCAGCAAAACCGCCAACGCAAGTGCGATAACCCAAATAATCGTAGCCTGTTTAAAGTTCTGCTTAAACGATCTGAAATAGTCCTTTGTAATATAACCTTCTTCGTCTCTGACCATCTTCAGGCACGTGTAATGAAGCGCAGTAAAAGCTGCCCCCGCCGTAATAATCGGTATTGAGCATACAACCGTCAAAAGATTCAGCCACAATAAGTCTGTCATCCTGTTTAAAAATTTCATGAACGGACTGTCGAGGTTAAAAAATTTCATCTATCAAAATACCTTTCCGTATATATTCTATGATGCAGGGTTGCCGTGTGTTCCCGCAATCCCACGCTTCAAAAGATCTGCTGACCTTTTTGACGCATTTGGCAAACGCTATATCTGCGTAACTATTGTCATCGGAAGAAATTTGATTCCATCCGCTTTGGTAAGTTCCTGTGTCTTTAAAAATCCCAGGGTTTCGTAAAAACCTATCGCATAGGGTGCCGAATTGACCGTCATCCTTAAGGATCCGGTCGATTCATAAGCCTCACTTTGCAAATGTCGTAAAAGTTCCCGCCCTATGCCCTGTCTATGATATATCTCGTCTACAAAGAGAAGGGAAACGTGATTTAGGGAGCGAAGTGCCCCCATCCCAACCGTTTTTCCGTCTTTCTTTGCAACGAAAAGTTTAAAGTTTCCGTTTAAATACATCTTGTAAAGCTTTTCATCGGATATGAGATTTAAGAAGTTGGAAATACCCTCCTCGTCATATCCGGGAGCTTCAAATTTTAAGAACGTACGCCATGCAAGCTCCATGGCTCCTTCCCAATCCTCAGGCTCGGCTTTGACAACCCTAAATTCCGATATCATAAAGCTTTGGCAATCCATTCATAGATATAAGCGTAAACCTGTTCCTTGTCCGTTTCATTCAAAATTTCATGGCGATCATCGTCAAAAAGCTTCAAAGAAACATTTGTCATGCCAAGTGCTTTGTAGGAATCAAACACAGCCTTCGGTGCCTTGCCGTAGTCACCTACGGGATCGCTTGCGCCGCTCGTAATCAAGACTTTCAAGTCCTTAGGCATCTTCTCAAGATTGCTCTTCTTGTAAAGACGCAGAATAAGCTCCGATAAGGTCTTAAATCCGTTGCCGGTAAATATGAAGCCGCACAAAGGGTCTGCATTATATTTATCGACCGTTTTGTCGTCTTTCGTGAGCCAATCATTGGAAGTGCGGGGATTTGCAATTTGCTTCTGATATGCTCCGAAGCCCGCATTGTTGATGAAGGAGCATGGCTTCTTGGCCTTGCCGAAGACACAGGCAAAGAAAGAAGTAACCTTAAGCCCAATTACTATAATCTTGGGCTGCATTCCCGTTCCCATTACAATAGCTCCGTCTATACCGCTTCCGTAGCGGAACAGATAATTTCGCAAAATAAACGAACCCATCGAGTGACCCAAAATAAAATACGGAAGCCCCGGAAATTGTTCCTGGGTAATCTTCTTGAGTCTGTGGACATCCCTCACAACAACGGTTGCGGGATCCTTCTTGCAAAAATAACCGTATACTCCGTCGCTTACCGTAGCCCCGTGTCCCAAATGATCCTCTGCCGTAACGATGAATCCCTTAGAACAACAAAAGCGCGCAAAGTCCTCATATCTGTTGACATGCTCTGCCATCCCATGTACTATCTGAAGAATTCCGATCGGTTTTAAATCATCCGGCGTCCATCTGACCGCATGAATTTTATTTATCCCATCTCTGGATTCGTAGGTAAAATCTTCTCTTTTCATAAAAATTTTTTCAAAATCCTTCTCCCTTTTTGATTATATCGCTTATAAAGAATTAAGGCAATAAAAAAGCGTTCCGTTTACGGAACGCTCGCGCCGTCCTCGCCCTCTCCGTCCTCGCTTCGCTCGGCCACCTCTCCCAAAGGGAGAGGCAAGCCC
>CAZCPW010000116.1:0-4871 GCA_964499925.1 uncultured Lachnospiraceae bacterium | reverse complement strand
AGGTGCTCTTTACCGCTGCCTTCATAAGCTCCACGGATTTGTATCCGGCTTCGATATCTACCCCTGAATCCTTGTAATTAAGTCCCATTTTTCTCTCCTGTTGTGGTTTTATGATTCTTATTGCCGCATTGGCTTTTTAAGCCCGCAAACATCCTTACTTCGCGTATTCCTTGTATCCCACTTCTTTTAATCTCTTGTCTTTGGCAACAACGCTTTCCTTTAAGCTTTCTTTGTATGCCTTAAGCTTCTTTAAAAGCTCGGGATCGTAAACAGCAAGAATCTTTGCCGCAAGAATACCTGCGTTCTGTCCTCCGTTTATCGCAACCGTCGCTACGGGAATTCCGCTCGGCATCTGTACTATCGAGTACAAAGAATCCCTTCCGCCGAGGCTCGTGGTATGCATCGGAACTCCGATGACGGGCATCGGAAAGATTGCGGCGCACATGCCCGGCAAATGAGCAGCCATTCCGGCTCCGGCAATGATAACCTTTATACCGCGTTCTTCCGCGGTGTTTGCATACTCAAAGAACTCATCCGGCTCTCTGTGTGCGGAGATAATCGTCATCTCGTAGTCTATCCCGAATTCATCAAGCACTGCTGCCGCCTTGGACATTACAGGCATATCGGAATCACTTCCCATTACTATTGATACCTTGGGCATATTTCCTCCTAAATTCCCGCGTATAAAATTACGCTTATCATTAACAAATCAATTATATTCCATGCTATCCCGATATAGGAAAACAAATAAAACTTGTCCGGTTCTTTTTTCCCGAGTACTCCGAGCATTATTCCCGCCAGAGAAAACAGTGTGCAAAGAAACGCCGCGGCACCCGCCGACATCCTGATATCGCCCTTTGCAAGGTAAGAAGAAAAAACAAGAAACGCAATGCCCAGAAATGAAATCAGGGCAAGGATTGACGAGAAAATTCCTTTCTCCGTATGCTTCTTGTCGGAATAAATGTATTTTCCGCGCCTCTTATTCATGAGCACCGTATTCCCTGTAATATGCGTCAATAGCCTTTGCTATATCGTCATTGATAACTACGCGACCTTGCACCTTACGTCCGGTTAAGTACTCTCTTACCTCGGACATCGAAACGATTGCAGCGGTTTCAAAGCCGTACAAATCCTTAATCTCACTGAGAGCGCACTTTTCGCCTTTACCCTTTTCCTCACGGTTAAGCGAAACCATAAGACCCTTTATTTCAATCTTTGCGGCTTCGGTGATGATCGGATAGGTTTCCTCAATCGACTTTCCCGATGTCGTAACGTCTTCAATGATGACGACTCTGTCTCCGTCCTGAAGCTTGTAGCCCAGCAAAGCTCCCTTGTCCGCACCGTGATCCTTTTCCTCTTTACGGTTCGAGGTGTACTTGATTTCCTTGCCGTAAAGCTTTGAATATGCCATGACGGTTGCAACCGAAAGGGGAATTCCCTTGTATGCGGGTCCGAATAGGACGTCAAAATCATCTCCGAACTTGTCGTGAATGGCCTTTGCGTAATATTCGCCCAAGCGTGTAAGCTGAGATCCCGTGACATAAGCTCCCGCATTCATAAAGAAAGGGCTTTTGCGTCCGCTCTTTAATGTGAAGTCGCCGAATTTAAGCACGTCCGACTCAACCATAAATTCAATAAATTCCTGCTTGTATGTTTCCATTTTCCCTCCGAGATTAAAATATACGACCAAACTTAATCACCCGATATGAGAATTGATATCCTCTCTCATATCGATTACCGCCTGCCTTGCGGCATCGGCAAAGCCTTCTTCTCCGAACTTCGAATATTTATCGAGCTTGTAGGCTCCTATAATGCCTCTTGAAGAGTTAACTATAGCACCCAAACCATCCTCGTTAAAGAAAGGCTTAAGCCCCTCTGCTGTTCCGCCCTGAGCACCGTATCCGGGAACAAGGATGTAAGCCTTCGGCATCACCTTTCTGAGGGCTGCACCCATTTCGGGATAGGTAGCTCCGACAACGGCTCCCACATAGCTATAGGAATCGCCCATCAGGCTTTCTCCCCATTCATTTACCTTTAAGGCTACGTGCTCATATAAGGGACGTCCGTCAATTAATCGATCCTGAAACTCTCCCGAGCTGGGGTTTGATGTCTTTACGAGTACGAAAATTCCCTTATGCTCCTTTGCGCAGGCATCCATAAAGGGCTTTACGCCGTCTGTCCCGAGATAGGGGTTTACCGTTGCAAAATCTTCATTGAAGCCTTCATACTTAACGCCTTCGATTTCAACTCCCGATAAATGTCCTATCGCATAGGCTTCGCTGGTGGAACCTATATCGCCTCTCTTGATATCGCCGATTACCAACAGACCGTTTTCATGACAATAATCAACGGTTTCCTTGAAAGCCTTGAGTCCTTCGATTCCGAAAGTTTCATACATAGCAATCTGAGGCTTTACGCAGGGCACCAAATCCTTAATCGCATCGACAAGACCCTTGTTGTACTCAACTATTGCCTTGGATACGCCTAAAGGATTTGCTCCGTATTCCTTGAAGTTTTTCTTTTTAATAAATTCCGGTATCAGTTTGAGTGTAGGATCCAAGCCCACCACAATCGGAGCATTGGTCTTTTTGATACCTTTAATAAGTTTATTGATCATCCTGACTCCTATCCTTAAAAAAGGAGGCTGTATCTGCAACCTCCTTGTATTACTTACTATATTTATACACTAACTGTGTTCATGCTTTCAACGTATTTTTTAATATTTGAAGCATTCGCATACTTCTTAAATCCGTCTCCGTCCACTACGATTAAGGTCGGCGCCTGCATTACCCTGTATCTTTCAACGAGTTCCTTATTTTCCTCAGCATCAACTAAGATGTAATCGATTCCCTGAAGCATTTCCTTTGCAAGCTTGCAGTTAGGGCAGGTCTTGGTGGTGAAGAGATACTTTACATTTGAAGGCTCTTCAACCTTAACCTCCTCATTCTCTGAGGAAATGGTTACGACGCGGCTCAAAGGTCTCTTAAGTACTGAGTTTTTAATATCATAGGTAACGCGGTTTGCATATTCCTGACTCTTACCGTCATTCCAGTTCTGAACGGGTCTGTAATAGCCAGTGATACGGCTGTAGACTTCAGTAACCTCACCGCAGTAAGGACAAATCTTCTTTTCTCCGCTTAAATAACCGTGATTCTTACAGATAGAATAGGTAGGTGAAAGCGTATAGTAAGGAAGCTTGTAATTTTCGGCAATCGTCCTTACGAGGTTTGCCGCAGCCTTCCAATCGGGAAGCTTTTCACCGAGGAATGCGTGGAATACGGTTCCGGAAGTGTAAAGGGTCTGAAGCTCATCCTGAATATCCAAAGCATCAAAGATATCTGCCGTGTAATCAACAGGCAAGTGTGAGGAGTTCGTATAATAAGGAGTATCTCCGGGCTTTCCTGCCGTCTTGATTGCGGGGAACTTCTTCCTGTCGTTCTTTGCCAAGCGATAAGTAGTGCTCTCTGCGGGAGTAGCCTCAAGATTGTAAAGGTCTCCGTACATTTCCTGGTAATCGGACAAACGATTACGCATATGATTCAACACTTCCTTGGTAAATTCCTGAGTGCGGGGATCCGTCATGTCGGCTCTCAGCCAATTTGCATTTAAACCAACCTCATTCATACCGATCAAGCCTATGGTCGAGAAGTGGTTCTCAAAGGTTCCGAGATATCTCTTGGTATAAGGATAGAGGCCTTCATTTAAAAGTTTTGTGATAACACCGCGCTTAATCTTTAAGGAACGAGCCGAAATATCCATGAGTCTGTTAAGACGCTTATAGAAATCGTCCTTGCTCGTTGAAAGATATGCTATACGAGGCATGTTGATGGTAACAACGCCTACGGAACCCGTTGACTCGCCCGAACCGAAGAAGCCGCCGGTCTTCTTACGAAGCTCTCTCAAGTCGAGTCTCAGTCTGCAGCACATGGAACGAACATCCGAAGGCTCCATGTCGGAATTGATGTAATTTGAAAAATAAGGTGTACCGTATTTTGAGGTCATTTCAAACAGGAGCTTGTTATTCTCTGTTTCGGACCAGTCAAAATCCTTTGTAATGGAATATGTGGGAATAGGATACTGGAAGCCTCTGCCGTTTGCATCGCCTTCGATCATGGTCTCGATGAAGGCCTTGTTGACCATATCCATTTCCTTTTTGCAGTCCTTGTACTTGAAGCTCTGAGGCTGTCCGCCTACGATTGCGGGAAGCTCTGCTAAGTCTGAAGGTACTGTCCAGTCAAGGGTGATATTTGAGAAAGGTGCCTGGGTACCCCATCTTGAAGGAGTATTTACACCGTATATAAATGCTTCGATGCACTTCTTAACCTCTTTGTAGGAAAGGTTGTCAACCTTTACAAAGGGAGCAAGATAGGTGTCGAAGGATGAAAATGCCTGTGCGCCTGCCCATTCATTCTGCATGATGCCGAGGAAGTTAACCATCTGATTGCAAAGAACGGAAAGATGACGTGCGGGTGCCGAAGTAATCTTTCCGGGAATGCCGCCGAGTCCTTCGGTGATGAGCTGCTTTAATGACCAGCCTGCGCAATATCCGGTAAGCATGGAAAGATCGTGAATATGAATATCGGCATTGCGGTGTGCTTCTGCGATTTCCTCATCGTAAATTTCGGAAAGCCAGTAATTGGCCGTTACCGCACCTGAGTTTGAAAGAATGAGTCCGCCTACGGAATAGGTAACGGTGGAATTTTCCTTTACTCTCCAGTCTTCTACCTTTACATAACCGTTTACGACGTCCTTGTAGTCCAAGATTGTGGATTTCATCGTACGCATCTTCTCGCGCTGCTTACGATAAAGGATATAAGCCTTTGCGACCTCGGTATAGCCTGCCTGCTCAAGAACCTTCTCGACACTGTCCT
>CAZCPW010000115.1:0-4898 GCA_964499925.1 uncultured Lachnospiraceae bacterium | reverse complement strand
GTCAAGCTTACGGGCTTTGAAAGTTCGAAAAAGTCTTTCTTTGTCCGTGTGGGCGCAGAGCTCAAGGACGAGGCCATGAAGGCATTTAAGGACGTAAAGGAAATCAACGTCGGTTTCTACGATGAGTACGCTTTTATTACCGATGAGATGACTGAGCGTGAATTCGAGGAAAAGAAAAATCTTGTCGGAACTTTAATCAATTATATAAGGATAGAAGAGTAGGACACAAAGATGAGTAAGGTTGTTAAATTTGGCGGAAGCTCCCTTGCCAGTGCGGAGCAGTTTAAAAAGGTCGGAAAGATTATCAGAGAGGATGCCGAGCGCAGATACGTAGTTCCTTCCGCTCCCGGAAAAAGAAACTCAAAGGACAAAAAGGTCACAGATATGCTTTATGCCTGCTATGCACAGGCTGAAAGCGGCAATATCGAAAAGATGGATTCCGTTCTTTCGGAAATTAAGGGTCGCTACACCGAAATCATCAGCGGACTTAAGTTAAAGCTTTCTTTGGACGAAGAGTTTGCAAAGATCAGGGAGAACTTTGTAAATAAAGCGGGTTCGGATTATGCGGCTTCCAGAGGCGAATATTTAAACGGCATCATCATGGCCGAGTATTTAGGCTATGAATTCGTGGATGCGGCAGAGGTTATCAAATTCACCGATGAGGGAGAGTTTGACGCAAATACTACCAATACCATTCTTTCCGCAAGACTCAAGGACTGCGTGAATGCAGTTATTCCCGGATTCTACGGATCCTTCGCAAACGGAGTCATCAAGACCTTCTCGCGCGGCGGTTCCGACATCACCGGTTCCATAGTTGCCCGTGCGGTCAAGGCCGATGTATACGAAAACTGGACCGACGTTTCGGGCTTTTTAATTGCGGATCCCAGAATCGTCGAAAGCCCCGAGGTAATTGAAACCATTACCTACAAGGAACTTAGAGAGCTTGCCTACATGGGCGCAACCGTTCTTCACGAGGACGCTATTTTCCCCGTTAGGAGAGAGGGCATCCCGATTAACATCAGGAACACAAACGCTCCTTCGGACAACGGAACCTGGATCGTTGAGAGTACCTGCCAGAAGTCCAAGTACACCATCACCGGTGTTGCCGGACGTAAGGGCTTTTGCTCCGTAAATATTGAAAAAGAAATGATGAACTCAGAGGTAGGTTTCGGACGTAAAGTCCTTCAGGCTTTCGAAGACAACGGAATTTCCTTTGAACATATGCCTTCCGGAATCGATACGATGACGATTTTCGTTCATCAGGACGAATTCATGGATAAAGAACAGCAGGTTGTTTCGGCCATACACAGACTTGCGGATCCCGATACCATCGAAATCGAAGCGGATCTTGCTTTGATTGCCGTCGTAGGACGCGGCATGAAGTCGACAAGAGGTACCGCGGGAAGAATCTTCTCGGCTCTTGCTCATGCAAACGTAAACGTCAAGATGATCGATCAGGGCTCAAGTGAGTTGAATATCATCATCGGCGTTAAGAACGAGGATTTCGAAACGGCCATTAAGGCAATATATGACATCTTTGTAATTGCAAGACTATAGATATTGTATTATTATCATTTTGTAAACACAATCGGTTGAATTGGGGCTCTGAATGGGACAGGATAATAAATACATTTTCGATATAGATTCTTTTGATGAGAAATCAAATGTTGACGCCCGGGAGTTAAGAAGGCGCAAGCACAAAAAAAGCAGGGTGCTGTCCTGGGTTTTCTTTATACTTTTCATATGTATCATTGCCGCCGGAGCCGTGTACGGGATTTCAAGAGTTATGAAACCGCAAGGCGGGGAAGAAACAGCTACGTCCGAGCAGGTTGAAAGCATCAGCAGCGTAGATTCCGTCATTGAAAATCTTACCGACGACGAGGAAGAAATTATAGTAACGCCGCCCGAAGAAACGGAAACGGAGCCGACCGAGGAAGAACTTTTTACGGAAGCCGTCAGAGCTTACGTTGATGCCATTCCGCTTGAAGATAAGGTTGCGGGTATCTTTTTGATAACTCCCGAAGCACTTACCGATGTCGGAACGGTGGTTCAGGCGGGCGAGGGTACCAAGACAGCCTTAAGCGAGTACGCAGTCGGCGGGCTTATTTACTCCGCCAAGAACATGACTTCCAAAGAAGCATTTATTCAAATGCTTTCAAATACCGCGGAATATTCAAAGTATCCCTTGTTCCTTGCAGTAAACGAAGAGCTTGGCAATACGACATTTTCAAATGCCATGGGAGTCACGGATACCATGACTGCAAAGGAAGTGGGAGACACCGCCGATTCTTCGATGGCTTACCTTGAAGAAGAAAAAATAGCGAAATATATGTCCGAATGCGGACTTAATTTAAATCTCGGTATTGTTTGTGAGCCTTACATTGAAAAGACAGCTGCAGACGATGACAGTGACGAGACGGATGATGAAAGCAGGTATTTCTCAGCTGATGTAGCCCTTAATGACAGTCTCACGGAGAAAGCAATATCAGCGCTTCATGAATATGGTGTGGACGCGGCTGTGAAATTCTTCCCCGGGGAGTCTTCGGGAAATGCTGATACCGAGAACGGTCTTTCCACTACCGAAAGGACCAAGGAAGAAATGCTTGCATCGGAGCTTTCTTCATTTAAAAATGCTGTTCTTAACGGTGCGGATATGGTGATTGTAAGCCATGAGTCGGCACCGAGTCTTACAGGCGACAGTACACAGTGCTCACTTTCGAAGGCTGTCATGACAGACCTGTTAAGGGTCGAGCTTGAACTTGACGATGTGATAGTCATTACCGATTCGCTTTCGAAGGCTGCAATTTCGTCATATTATGAATCCGGTGAGGCAGCAGTCATGGCTATAAAAGCCGGCGCGGACATGATAATGTGCCCCGAAGACTTTAAGACCGCATACACGGCAGTCTTGGAGGCCGTCAACAAGGGCGTTATCTCCAAGGACCGCATCACGGATTCACTTGTAAGAATTTATTCCGTTAAGTTTAAGGGCTTGACGGCGGATGAAGTAAATGCATATACGGAACAGCTGATTTCGGAAACTGATTCTGTCTCGGAGAATGAGTAACTAAATCGCATGAGCGCAAAGAACTTACTCAACCGATACTTTCTATACACTCAATAACCAGAAAATCCTTCTCCGGGTCTATTCTCAGAAAATGGGCCGCAGGATCCATAGCCAGCCATTCGTTTATTACCTCGGACTTCAGTTCGGGGTTTCTTTTTACATTTATTTCTTTGAGACGCGGCTCCTCGTAGTACGAGAAGAGGACGTTTTCGTGCAGGGCAATCGATTGCCACTTTTCTCCCATAATCGCGCCTTCTTTGACAAGAGCAGTGTGCGTGTAGACGTAGTCAAACATGGTCTCGAGCTTCAAAAAAGCAATCCTTCCGGCACGAGCCAAGGGCGGCGTCTTCCTGGTAAAGTCATCAAGCCCCTCGGGCACGGCAAAATAAAATACAAGGTTCATCTTTGCAAACGGAGTGTTTTCTTTTTCACACGGCCACAGCCACAAAAGGTTTGAAAGCGTAGGAAACAGGAAGGTGGGCTTAATTTCCTCATCCACGGTTTCCGTATAGATAAACAACATGTCTTTATAAATGAAGATTCCTTCGGTAAGTAAGCCTTTTCTTTCTCTTTCTATCCGCGAATGTTCCTTAAGCGAAATATGCCGATCTGTAGTAATAGCCTTCTTAATATCTTCTTTTGTAATTCCGTCTTTAAGCTTCGCACGATAATGATTTCTGATAATTTGTTCCATATAGCCTCCGAAGTGAATAATTGTGTTGTAAGCAGTTAGATTTTACCATAAAATAATGTGGTGGAGGTAATAATCGTATGCCGAAAATATTTGACTTATCGAACTTTGATAAATATAAAGAAGATAATTGCCGAGAGGTAAAAAGGGCGGCTGCTATCGTAGGGACTGGGAAGGTGATTACCATTGCTCTAAATCAGAGATTAAGGGTATGCTTCGTGACGCAGCAGATGAGACAGAGGATATGAAGATTGTTGAGCAGTTTGACATTTTGATGATACTTCTGTTCATAAGGCTGTTCGAGAGGCATTGGTCAATTGCTTAGTTAATACAGATTATTTTTTACCTTGCGGAGTAGTAATTAAAAAGGAAAATGACAGGTTAGTTATTGAGAATCCCGGTAGCATAAGAACCGGTAAGAAACAGATGCTCCGCGGAGGAATTTCAGACCCAAGAAATAAAACATTGATGAAAATGTTCAATATGATTGGCATTGGGGAAAGAGCCGGAAGCGGAATCCCGGACATTTATCAGGTTTGGGCAAATGAAGGCTGGCAGATGCCTGTCGTCGAGGAAAGTTATAATCCTGACAGGACTTGTTTATCACTTGAATTTACCAAGAAAACAAGCGAAGAAAACAAGCGAAGAAAACAAGCGAAGAAAACAAGCGAAGAAAAACGAAAGAGAATTATGAGATGATTCGCGAATATTTGAAGCAAAACGGATTATCAAAAACGAAGGATATAGCTGTTGCCATAGGATTAAGTCCGGCACGTACCAGAGTATTGTTGAAGGAAATGACAGACGTTGAGTATGAAGGAACCAATACTAACAGAGAATATCGGTTGATTGAAGGATGTTAGTTCAAATTTACTCGGCCCTGTCCTTGCAGTGAGTAGTTAGATTTGTATTATAAAATATGTGGTGGAGGGTTTAAACAATGGATGTGACTTATAATTACGTCTTTGAAAAAATGGGAAGTTTAGTTCCTGATGAAATAAGGAAGAATGTTATTTGGATTGATGTTGGCAATACGTGAAGACAGCCCGATATAGCGGGCAAATAAGACCCTCTCAGTTACCTTGGGTGACAACTATAGCCCTCTCAGTCACCTTCGGTGACAGCTATAGCCCTCTCAGT
>CAZCPW010000114.1:0-4953 GCA_964499925.1 uncultured Lachnospiraceae bacterium | reverse complement strand
TAAGTATATTAACACGTTCATCTACGGAAAACAACGGAGACTTTGCCTTGTTGTCCAGCACGCTGACCGTTAGTTCATCAAATACATTTGAAGCCCTTTTTATAATATCAAGGTGCCCGTTCGTCATCGGATCAAAGGTTCCGGGATAAATTGCAGCATTCATGTTAAGCTTTCTCCTTAAGTCTTAAAAAGATATGTTTATTTGTCTTGTAAAGCTTTTCCCTCGTAATCTCATAACCGCAATCGTCGGCGTACGAAAAATCCGTGTTCAAATCAGCCTCTATGACAAAAAGTGTTTCTTTATCAATAAAAGGCTTGTCCCTCAATGCCAAAAGAAGCTCTTTTTCAAGTCCTTTTTCATACGGAGGGTCCATAAAAACAATATCGACATGTCTGTCATTTATATAATATGACGCACTTATCGCATCATGATTTAAAATGATGCTCTCGTCCTCGAAATGCGTATGCTTGACATTGTCCTGAATGCAGGCAATTGCCTCTTTGGAATTGTCCACAAAGTAAGCCTTCTTTGCTCCTCTTGAAAGTGCCTCGATTCCTATACTGCCGCTTCCGGCAAAGAAATCAGCGACAACACTCCCCGGTATGTCACCCTGCAGAATATTGAATAAAGTTTCTTTAATGCGGTCCGTCGTGGGACGCGTATCAAGCCCTTCGGGGGCTTTTAATATAAGCGATCTCTTAGATCCTGCAATAACTCTCGGCATACTTATCCTCTTATTTTGGTGCCCTTACTGTCCCTGTGGCCCGGCTTAACCTTTGCATGTAAGTCAAACGGCTTTTCATTAATAATGACAGTATTGTCACCTGCATTTTTCGTGTAGTAAACTTCTTCGACCTTGTCGTTTCCGGTAAGTTTCATACCTCTTACGCCGACAGCCGCTTTCTTTTTCTCGGGTATTTCTTCAAGACCGAAGCGTAAAAAGAAACCTTCTCTTGTCCTAAGGACGATATTCTTTTCTTCGCCTAAGTCCTTAATGGAAACTATCTTGTCATCGTCGGCCAACTTGCTTGCAAGTACCGTTCTTTTTCCAACCTCAAACTCGCTTCCGTCCACAATCTTCATCATAGAGGATTCTGTGACAAATACAAGCCTTTTATTTACAAGTTCCGACTGACTGATTGAAAGAAGAACTCTTTCGTCCTTAGTAGAATAGTTACTGATATTGTCAATCGGTGTTCCCTTATCCCGCAGCTTACCGAAAGGAATGTCCTTTACCTTTACCGAATGGCAATTGCCTGTATCGGTAAAGAAACATACACGTCCGTCGCTTTTTACGTAGAAAGAAAAACGTGATTCCGTATCAACGGTTTCTTTATTACGCTCGTAAGTGCTTACGTCCATGGTCTTTGCATAACCGAAACGATCCATGGTAAATACCATGTCTATAACCTCTTCCTTG
This sequence comes from uncultured Lachnospiraceae bacterium, assembly GCA_964499925.1. GTDB lineage: Bacteria > Bacillota > Clostridia > Lachnospirales > Lachnospiraceae > UBA1258. The sequence goes on along the minus strand of CAZCPW010000114.1, from coordinate 3,532 downwards.
GGCTCTTCAAGCACTATTTCTTCGGCATCTTCGATAACGGTCCGTCTGTCTCTGCCAAATTCCTTGCCGAGTGCTTCCATGTCCTTGATGATGACCTTTGACATGGATGAACGATTTGAAAGAATGTCCTCATATCTTGCAATATTTGCAAGTGTTTCCTCGTTTTCATTGAATAAGGCTTCGAGTTCGAGACCAATCAATTTATACAAACGCATATCCAGGATTGCATTCGCCTGCTTTTCCGTAAAATCAAGCATCGAAGCGGCAATCTTCGATTCCTTGGACTTAAACTTAATGCCTTCGGTCTTGCCTTCCGTCATACAGGCCTTTGCCATGTTTCTGTCCTTGGAACCCCTTAAGATTTCAATGATCAGGTCAATGACGTTGACGGCTCTTATTAAGCCTTCCTGGATTTCTTTCTTGTCCAGTTCTTTTTCAAGGAGCTTATTGTATTTGCGGGTACATATTTCGTACTGAAATTTGACGTTTTCTTCAATGACGCGCTTTAAGCTTAAGGTCTCGGGCTTTCCGTCGCAGATGGCAAGCATATTGAAGCCAAAGGTATCTTCAAGACGTGTCTTTTTATAAAGAAGGTTTATAAAATTATCGGGATTTGCATCCTTTCTGAGTTCAAATACGATTCTGATGCCGTCTTTATTGGACTGGTTGGTAATGTCCACGACATCGTTTGTCTTTTTAGTCTCGATAAGTGAGGCCGCATCGTTTAAAAACTTGCCGATATTGCTGCCTATCATGGTATATGGAATTTCCGTAACCACGACGTTGCACTTACCGCCTTTGAGATTTTCAACCTCTACCTTGCCTCTTACCTTTATCTTGCCGATACCGGACTCATAAATCGAAAGAAGTTCGGACTGATTGACGACAACTCCTCCCGTAGGAAAATCGGGGCCCTTTATATATTCCATTAGCTCGGCATTGGTGATGTTTTCATTTTTCATGTAGGCTTTGCAGGCATTCACAACCTCCCTGAAATTGTGAGGAGGAATATTTGTGGCCATACCTACCGCAATACCTTCGGAGCCGTTTACAAGGAGATTCGGGAAACGCGCCGGAAGAACGACGGGTTCTTTTTCCGTTGCGTCAAAGTTGTCGGTAAAATCAACGACATCCTTGTCAAGATCGGCCAAAATCGCATCCTGAGTAACCTTTTCAAGACGTGCCTCGGTATAACGCATTGCTGCGGCTCCGTCACCTTCCACGGTTCCGAAGTTACCGTGCCCGTCAATAAGCGGCATTCCCTTTTTAAAGTCCTGGGTCATTACGACAAGCGCGTCATAAATGGAACTGTCTCCGTGAGGGTGATATTTACCCATTGTATCGCCGACAATACGCGCGCTCTTTCGGTGAGGCTTGTCATACTTGATGCCAAGCTCATTCATATCATAAAGAACGCGTCTCTGAACCGGTTTTAATCCGTCCCTCACGTCGGGCAGTGCACGCGCGACTATTACGCTCATGGCATAGTCGACAAACGACTTTTTCATGACGTCGGTATATTCCGTTTGAATTATTCTGTCTTCTTCATTAACAACTGTTTCTGTGGATTTCTTCATATTCTTCTCCCGGCCTTAAATATCCAACTCCGCATCATTTGCATTGTTGTAAATAAAGGTTCTTCTCGGAGGTACTTCAAGTCCCATCAAAAGCTCCGTAACCTCGGATGCGCGCTTTGCATCGTCTATTTCAACACGCTTAAGAAGCCTTCTCGTCGGATCGAGGGTTGTTTCCCAAAGCTGTTCCGGATCCATTTCGCCAAGACCCTTGTACCTTTGAAGCTTGTAAGAAACATTGTGTGTTTTTTTGTACTTTTCCAAGGCCTCATCATTGTAAAGGTATTCTTCCTCACCCTTTGAAGGAATCACCTTGTAAAGAGGCGGCATGGCTATATATACATGCCCTTCATAGATGAGTTCCGGCATAAATCTGAAAAACAAAGTAAGCAAAAGAGTTGAAATATGTGCACCGTCGACATCGGCATCGGCCATTATAATGATCTTGTCATAACGAAGCTTAGTGATATCAAAATCATTTCCGTAACCTTCGGAAAAACCACATCCAAAGGCATAAATCATCGTCTTGATTTCGGCATTGGCGAGCACCTTGTCTATGCTTGCCTTTTCGACATTCAAAATCTTACCTCGAATCGGAAGAATTGCCTGGTACATTCGATTCCTTGCCATTTTTGCGGAACCTCCCGCGGAATCTCCTTCGACTATAAAGATTTCGCACTTCTTTGCATCCTTGGATTCGCAGTTTGAAAGCTTGCCGTTTGAGTCAAAAGAAAACTTCTGCTTTGAAAGCATGTTTGTTTTTGCTTTTTCCTCAGTCTTACGAAGCTTTGCTGCCTTCTCGGCACAGGAAATAACATTCTTAAGTACCTCGAGGTTTCTGTCAAAGTAACGAACAAGCTCATCATTTGTAACCTTGCTCACAGCCTTGGCCGCATCCTGATTGTCAAGTTTGGTCTTTGTCTGACCTTCAAAACGAGGATCTGTATGCTTGATGGAAACAACTGCGGTAAGACCGCATCTTACATCGGTACCGGTGAAGTTCAAATCCTTTTCTTTGAGGATGCCGAGTTCGCGCGCATAGTTGTTGATGATATTGGTAAAAGAAGCCTTAAAGCCGGTAATATGTGTTCCGCCTTCAAGGGTATTGATGTTGTTGCAAAAGCCCAAAACGTTTTCATGAAACTCGTTGATATACTGGAAAGCAACCTCTACCTCAATATTCTCCGATGTACCCTTATAGGAAACGACATCGCAGATAGTCTCGGCAGTCTTGTTCATATCGCGTATGAAGCCGGCAATTCCGTCAGCCTCGTGATAGGTAATCTTTTCAACTTCGTCCTTGCGCCTGTCTTCAAAGTAAATAGTCAATCCCGGATTTAAATATGCCGTTTCATGAATACGGTTTTTGATATCGTCTTCTTTAAAACGAATTTTCTCAAAAATTTCTATGTCCGGAAGAAAGTTTATGGTAGTTCCCGTTTCTTTTGTCTTTCCCAGGACCGGAAGAAGTCCGTTTTCAAGCTCTATCGTGGGATTACCGCGTGAATATTTGTCTTCGTAAACAAAACCGCCGGTCTTTACCTGTACGGTTAAATATTCTGAAAGTGCATTTACTACGGACGAGCCTACGCCGTGAAGACCGCCGCTCGTCTTGTATGCGTTATTGTCAAACTTACCGCCCGCATGAAGAGTCGTAAAGACAAGACGTTCCGCACTCATGCCCTTTTTATGCATGCCTACGGGAATTCCTCGACCGTTATCCTTTACGGTAGCCGAACCGTCAGCTTCCAAAATTACGGAGATCTCATCGCAAAATCCGGCTAAATGTTCATCAACGGAGTTGTCCAAAATTTCATAAATCAGGTGATTCAAACCTCTTGTGGATACGCTTCCGATATACATTCCCGGACGTTTCCTGACAGCCTCCAAGCCTTCAAGAACCGTTATACTCTCTGCATCATATGTATTCTTTCCCATTTTGCCTCCATAGCAAGCAA
>CAZCPW010000113.1:0-4965 GCA_964499925.1 uncultured Lachnospiraceae bacterium | reverse complement strand
TCGGAACTGTGATCCAAATAATAACCTTCGCTTTCCTCTGCAAGCTTTTCAACGGGAAGGGCAATTTTCTTTTCCGTATAATACATAAAGCCGATGGCAAGAGCAAAATAAATATTCAAAAGAAGTGTTTCAAACAGGAACATCTGTCCGAGTAAATTAGTGAAAACCCCGGATGTATTCAAATAATTGGTAAGATAAACTATTCCCGCCACCACAAAACAAAGAACGATACCGGTAATAATGGTGTTTAAAATCATTCTTTCGTTCATTGAAAAGGTAAGAACCTTTTCATGCGACTTGTTCTGAAGATTATTAAGGTAACGTTGAAGCAAGTTTCCAAGCACCAGAATCGGAATTCCGAACAGTAAACCGGTATCGAAACTATTAATCAAGAGATAAAGGTTGTCCATCGAAATAAAGTCGGTGACATTATATGAATGATTCAAAAGTCCCGTGCATATCACGATGATTAAGGAATCAATAAAAAGAACAAGAGCAAACTTAAGAATCTTTGAGACCCGGTTAAGCCTGAACTCATCTCCTCCCCGTTCACTTACCAAACGTTTCCAAAGATAATAAGGAACCATTGCATATATTATCTGGCAAATTGCATTAAAACATGAATAAGAAAGTTCATATCCCGACCAGAAATCACAAGCAAGACTTCCGATTGCAGAACCGAGTGCCGCAGGGTATCCGAATATCATGCCAAACACAGGTGTCATCGCCGTGACAGGACGCATATCGGTTAACTTGGTAACGTCAACCCAAATTCTGAAGGGCATAGTAAGCAAAATAAATAAAATAACATTAAGTATAAATAAACCTATTGCGGAATTTCTCTTGTTTACTTCAAGTTTCATGAAATCTTCTTTCCCCATAAAAAATTTTTGATTTCTTTATACGTAAATCACCTGCGGAATTTTAGCTTTGCGGGTTAATTATCAGCATATCTTTTTACGAATCAGCAGAATATTCTTTTCGTCTTTATATTCATATGATACGAAATCCATCATCTTCTTGACCATGAAGATTCCTAAACCACCTTCTCTGCCCAGTAAGCCTTCGGGTGAAATATCGGCATCCTTTTTTTCAAGCGGATTAAAAGGAGTACCGCCGTCTTTAAAGACGATGGTAACTTCCGAAGTATTTTTGTCGACATCACAATCTATTATAGCCTCTCCTGTATTCGGATAGTATGCATAGCTTGCAATATTGACAAAAATTTCCTCAACGCAAACCTCGATTGACATAAAATCTTTATCATGGCAATCAAGGGTTTTAATTTCACGTGCAATAAAGGATTGCACGGTATCCAACATATCAACGTTTGCTTTAACTGTTATACTGGCCATGCAATCCTCCTCGTAAATAAAATAATTATTTTAGAATGATACCGGATTGCTCCGCTTAAGCGCTCCCGCAATCCTACGCCTCAAAAGGTCCACTGGACCTTTTTCGCCATGCTTGGCAAACCATTCGTGATCCGCTCATTTTTCTTCGAAAAATGGCTACTTAAGAGTGGCAGGTTCGGCTACCAAGGTCAAAAATTCTTATGCAAGCAAGCTCGCTTCGAATTTTTGACTTTGATACCCCGGTATCATTCATACTCCGCCCAGCTGTACTGGACCATATATTCCTGATCTAAGTCCTGTTTTTTCTCCGGTTCATTGTAATAATCGCAGTTGCATTTCTTTACATTGCAGGCAACGCTTCCGCGTTGTCTTACCAAAATATCTCCGACACCTGCGGCTTCAAGATCCTGTACCAAAGCAGACATTATCTTTTTCATGTAATTCATCTGCTGATCGTCATAAGCCATGTCTTCGAACAAAACTGCGGCAATTTCCTTTGTGGTACAGGAAGCACCGTTTCGATGCACGATATAAGCCAGAGCTTCTTTTGAACGATTACGCCTGAAATGAACGGGAAGCCCCTGCCTGTCAAAGACTTCGAAGTTTCCGTAGCATTGAATCCGGCATTTGAACGTATCCTCCGCTTCGACCATGTAACGCAAATCCTTGAGTTCTTTTTCCACCTTTTTAGCGGTAACGGGCTTCATAAGATATCCGCTTGCATGTAAGTGCATGGCATCCACGGCATAGTTATCGTAAGCGGTTATAAAGATTATATTTATCTCCGGCCTTATCTTCTTCAGTTCTTCCGACAGTTCAATTCCCGTCATCTGAGGCATCTGAATATCGGAAAAGACGACATCGATATAATTCTTTTTTGCTTCCTCAAGGCAGTCAAGCGGATTATTAAATCCGGTGACCTCCGCATCGGGGCAAGCTTCGGTAATCGCTTCCACAAGCATTTCCAGTGCAAGCTTCTCATCGTCAACGGCAAATATCTTCATAATAAACTCCTACTGCTATTCACCACTTGATACGTCTTTTGCAGTTGTTGTTTCAGCCTCTACCGTAAACTTAATAACCGTATTAAGCTTACTGTTTTCATTCGTATAAACTGTAAGCTGATAACTTCCTGTGCCTAACTTTTCCGCTAAAGTTTTCGCGGTCAATGTCAAATAACCGTTACTGTCAATTGAAGCTCCGTTTTCGGAATTAAGTGACACTCCAACCGCAGCACTGTTATCCGATGAAACGCGCTCAAGCTTATATGAAAAGCCAAGTGAACTTCCTGTTAAAGATGTAAATACCTTCAAGTATTGGTCATTCTTTACCAGCACATTAACGTCGCCATTAAGTGTGTTGTAGCTTGAATAATTGCTTGCGTCGGCATTCGTAACAACTACCGTTGCGGCAAGTACCACATTCGAAAGAGTAATTCTTGAATCTTCTGCCATACCCTCATACAGTCTTGTATTGATTTCACGACTGATGGTATTTGTTCCCTTAACGGTCTTTGTTTCGATTGTAAGCTTTTCGGGAGTCCATCCCGCAATATTCGAAGCGTCGGTATCGTAAGGTTCAAAGGTAACGGAGGTTAATGAATTAACTCCCGTAAGCATAAACTTCAGTGTTGCAGTGCCGTCCGTTGCAAAACTGCTTCCGCTTATGGCAACTTCGGTAATATCATTAACCGTGTAAACCTGCGAAGCACCCTTAGCATCCGTATAGTAAAGCTTCATACGTATGGGAGTGTTCGTACCGCTCTCATAATCCTTGGCAGCCGCAGCCGTCTTTATGGTCATGGTAACGGGAAGCACTACATTTGCTACATCTGTTGAATCATAAGTACTTACTACCGGATTTGTTATGGAAACCGCACCCACATTGCTTGCCTGGTCTATAGCTATATGATAAGTACCCGGGAAACTGTAAAAGCATAAAGGTGTTGCACTCTGCGAGCTTTCCGCATCTTTGCTCGTGTCCTGATAGGTAGCAACAAGTGCACCCGTAAGGTCTGCCTCTACCTGTCCCGAAGGAACCAAAACTATACCCGTAATTTCTTTTACATATTTTTCATGGAATACAATATCCACACTTTGTCCGTTGTAAAGAGCATTTACATCCTGATCTGTCAGGAAGATATATGCGGAACTGTATTCATTTGCCGTATTTCCGGCACTGGAAATATACTTAATTGCAACCGCAAGATCACGCTTTTCGGCAATGAGTTGCATGTTCTTTGTGCTTCCGCCGAAATCAAGTGTTACAACCTGGTATTCGCCCGTAGACTGACTTGTCGAAGAAGGACTTGCCTTTACCGAAGTATTTGAGGTTCCCGGATCCGCGCCTGCATAATACAGATAATAAGTATCTATAATAACACCCGAACGAACTCTTTGAACCATTGCATAATCAATCGGTGCATAGCAAAGTCTGTCCGATGAGGTCTCAATAATCAGGTTGTTAAGAACGCTTAATTCCTTAACATCCAAGCCCTGCAGGTAGAACATATTCTCCGAAGAAGAAGTATCCTTACTCATCACGCGCTCGGAAGACCTCACAGTAAGCCCGGATACATTCGTATATTCGGCTGTTACCTTAAGGTCAAAGGTACTCTTATCGTCGGCATCATCTCTCATATGAACGAAGACATTTAATGTGTCCTTGGTGGAAATCGGTTCTCTTGTTACAACAGATACCCACTTAGAACTGTCCGAATTGGTAAATACGTATGCAGACATATTTACCTTTACACCTTCCTGCCTTGTATTCTTAGGGCATACCATCAAATTGATGGTCTCCGAATTGCTGCAATAAAAGGTCGTCTTACCGGTATACATGATTTCATCTTTCTCGCTTACATATCTGGTACCGAGATCCGATATTCCGGAAACAGATAAACTTTCAATCTGCCAGCTGGTGCCGTTTGTACTCGTAGGATAAAAATCAACTCGGGTCAGCATCTTAATATCCGATACGGGAAGTATGAAACGATCGGTATGATTTGCTCTGAACATATAGGTGGGATCGCTTAACGCACCGCCCGAAACTCCGCTGTCATCCGTAATCGGAGTCTTGTCCATATACGAATACATGTACTTGACAATATCAAATGTTGCAGACTTACTCTCACCCGTAGTGCTGATATACTGTAAAGTAACATCAACCTTACCTTGGAACTGTTCAACTTCACCACCGGCTTTATCCTTATAGTCAGCTGTTGTAAGGCAGAACAAAAGGTTTGTCACACTGGATGAATAATCCACGGGATAAATCTTTGCAAGCTCAGCCTCATAAATCTCCTTCGTACTGCGAAGTCCGTTTTCTTCACCGGGATCGGTATATTCCGTTCCTATCCAGCCTACGGAACTTACCGTCCAGGACTTGCTCGTTGCCGAACTTGAGTTTTGAATTATCTTGATTGAATCGATATTTAACTTATCGTAAACATAATCTTCACTGTTCTTCATTTCCGGAATGATATGAACGGCCGTTACATCGCCGTAATCTTCATTCATGGTAATGGTGAAGGTTTCAGTTTGACCGGCTCTGAAGCCGTCGGATGTCATCTGCTGGTTTGCAAGCACATACGGACTGCTTCCGTTTTCAA
>CAZCPW010000112.1:0-4983 GCA_964499925.1 uncultured Lachnospiraceae bacterium | reverse complement strand
ACCGTAAGGCAAGAGGTCTTGTAATCGAGGCACAGCTTGATAAGGGACGCGGACCGGTAGCAACCGTTTTGGTACAGAAGGGTACCCTTAAGGTCGGCGATTTCGTATCGGCAGGCGCATGTCACGGTAAGGTTCGTGCAATGATTAACGATAAGGGTAAGAATGTCAAGTCGGCAGGTCCTTCAATCCCCGTTGAAATCTTGGGACTTGATAACGTTCCGGATGCCGGTGACGTAATTATTGCTCATGATTCGGACAAGACGGCGAAGTCCTTCGCAGATACCTTTATCGCTCAGAACAAGGAAAAGAAGCTTGAAGAAATCAAGTCAAGAATGTCACTTGACGATTTGTTTAACAAGATTCAGGAAGGCAACTTAAAGGAACTTAATATTATCGTAAAGGCCGACGTTCAGGGTAGTGTTGAAGCTGTGAAGCAGAGCCTTTCAAAGCTTTCAAACGATGAAGTCGTTGTTAAGTGCATTCACGGCGGCGTAGGTGCCATCAATGAATCCGACGTTTCGCTTGCTCTTGCATCGAATGCGATTATCATCGGATTCAACGTAAAGACAGATGCCGTTGCAAAGGCTACAGCCGAGCAGGAAGGCGTAGATATCAGACTCTACAAGGTAATCTACCAGGCAATCGAGGATGTCGAAGCTGCCATGAAGGGTATGCTCGATCCCGTATTCGAGGAAAAGGTTATCGGACATGCCGAGATCCGTCAGATCTTCAAGGCATCCGCAATCGGAAACATTGCCGGTTCCTATGTGCTTGACGGTGTATTCACAAGAGGCTGCAAGGCAAGAATCACACATGAGGGTGAGGTCATTTACGACGGAACACTGGCTTCCTTAAAGAGATTCAAGGATGACGTAAAGGAAGTTAAGGCAGGCTTTGAATGCGGTCTTGTATTCGAAAACTTCGACAAGTTCAGTGAGCTTGACCAGGTAGAAGCTTACGAAATGGTAGAGGTTCCCAGATAGAGGAAAGTTTGAAAGTAAACTTTCAAACTTTGATTGGCGGTTCAAATGCAAGCTCGTGTAAGCATGGCTTGTGCTTGAACCCGGAGAGCATTTTATGAGAAAGAACAGTATTAAGAACATTCGTATAAACGAAGAAGTATACAGGGAATTGGCAAACATTATCCGCGGTGACATAAAGGACCCGCGGATAAGCCCCATGACAAGTGTCGTAGCCTGTGAGGTCGCTCCGGATTTAAAGACCTGCAAGGCTTACATAAGTGTTCTGGGTGATGATGAAGCCATTAAGAATACCTATAAGGGATTAAAGAGTGCCGAAGGGTATATAAGACGCGAACTTGCAAGAAGGGTTAACCTTCGCAATACCCCCGCAATCACCTTCATTATGGACAATTCCATTGAATACGGTGTTAACATGTCTAAGCTTATTGAGGATGTAAACAAATCAAATGCTGAATCTGAATAAAGAAATCATAAAGGCAAAGAGCATAGGTATAAGCGGCCATATAAATCCCGACGGAGACTGTATCGGATCGACAATGGCGCTGTATCAGTATATTAAGAAGACACGTCCCGACTGTGATGTGCATATTTATCTTGACAAGCCTCAGGATATCTTCATGTGCATTAAGGACACTGACAAGATTGAAGATGCCGAAGGCGTAAACGAGGTGTTCGACATTTTCTTTGCACTTGACTGTGCCGCGGAGCGTCTCGGAGCATCAAAGCATTTGTTTGAGAGCGCAAAAGTTACCATCAATATCGATCATCACGTGTCAAATCCGGGCTGCGGAGACTACAATTACATCGTTCCGGAAGCATCGAGCGCTTCAGAGCTTGTATACGATCTTCTTGATAAAGACAAGCTTGACAAAGACATTGCACTTTCTTTATACATAGGTATTATTCACGATACCGGAGTTATGCAGTATTCATGCACTTCACCGAAGACTTTAAGAACGGTATCCGATCTTATAGGCTACGGCTTTGACTTTTCAAAGCTTATAGACGAGACCTTTTATGAAAGAACGCTTGTCGAGTCAAAGCTTTTAGGACAGGCTTTGCTTGATTCAAAGACCTTTATGGACGGCCGTGTGATAGTAAGTCAGACCGAAACCAAAACACTTCACAAATTCGGCGGCACCGTCAAGGATGTTGACGGAATCGTAAGCCAGCTTCGACTTGTAAAGGGCGTTGAAACGGCCGTATACATATATCAGTTGAAACCCGATGAGTTTAAGGTAAGCCTTCGCTCAAACGGAAAGGTTGATGTGAGCAAGGTGTGCGTGGAACTCGGCGGCGGCGGTCACGAAAGAGCAGCCGGTGTTACCTTAAAGGGAACCTTAAAAGAGGTAACCGACACGGTTCTTGAAAAGATTTCACAGAAGATGGGAAAATAAAAATTTGATAAACGGATTGGTTAATGTTTACAAGGAAAAGGGATTTACCTCCTTTGATGCCTGTGCGGTCATGAGAGGAATCTTTGGGCAGCGCAAGGTCGGCCACATGGGGACTTTAGACCCCAATGCCGAGGGAGTGCTTCCTATTTGCCTTGGAAACGCCACAAAGCTATGCGATATGCTTAATGACAGAAAAAAGGAGTATATCGCTGTTTTTTTACTCGGAAAAGAAACGGATACCCTGGATATCTGGGGAAATGTAATAAATGAGCGTGAGCCGAAAGTTTCGGAAGATGAATTAAGAAACGCAATCATGTCTTTTGAAGGAGGTTACGAACAGCTGCCTCCCATGTATTCCGCAAAGAAGATTGACGGGAAACGCCTTTACGACATAGCAAGATCGGGCCGTGAAGTGGAAAGAAAGCCTGTCTTTGTGGAAATTTACGAAATTGAAATTTTGGATATTTCCATGCCTTATGCAACAATCAGGGTTTCCTGCGGAAAGGGCACGTACATCAGAAGTTTGTGTGCCGACATCGCTTTAAAATGCGGTGAAATAGCCTGCATGACGGATTTAAAAAGAACACGGGTTGCGGACTTTACGGTTGACAAGTCCTATACGCTTGATGAGCTTACAAAGCTTAAGCAGGAAGGGAACCTGGAGTCCGTCGTGACCCCTACGGATTTCTGCTTTATGGATTACGGCGAAATCCACGTTAAAAAAGAATTTAAGAAATACATAGACAACGGAAACAAGATGACACATGAAATGCTTACAGACGGCATCAATGTTAACGATAAGGATATTGTCAGGGTTTACAATACGGAAGGTGACTTCACCGGACTGTACGAATATAATGCCCCGGGCAGATTTTTCAAGCCCTTTAAAATGTTTATGTAAACGGTGAGTTATGGTAATTCTTGACGGTTTATCGGAAATTGAATACAGTGGAGATACAAGAATTGTAATAGGTAAGTTTGAAGGAATTCATTTGGGTCATCAGAGGCTTATAAGAGAGATTACCTCCAAAAATGATGATTTAAAGTCGGTTGTTTTTACTTTTTCTTTTTCCTCGGATATATACAAAAAGAACAATACGAGGATATATTCGGACGAAGAGAGACGCAGGCGGTTTGAAGAACTGAATGTCGATTTCCTCGTCGAATACTGTCTTACCAAAGAAAATGCACGCATGGAGCCCGAGGACTTCGCACGTGATATTTTAAAGAAACGCCTGCATTGCAGCGAACTTTACTGCGGGCCGGATTTGTCTTTCGGCTACAAGGGTCGAGGAAATGTGGAGCTTTTAAAGTCTTTGGAATCATGCCTTCATATAAAGGTGTGCGTGATTGACAAGGTAAAGTATTTAGGGCAGGATATTTCGTCCACAAGGATCAGGGAAGCTTTGAGCCTGGGAGATCTTGAAACGGCAAAGATGATGCTTGGCCGGTAAAAAGAAGGGAGAACTTCGGTGGTAAAGGTAAATAACGAAAATTTTGTATCCAATGTTTACTTGGAAGGGAGAATTGATTCGACAAACGCTCCCGAAACGGAAAAAGAACTTTTGGACCACATAGATCCAAGCGCAAAGAAAATAGTAGTGGATGCGGAAAAGTTAGAGTATATTTCAAGTGCGGGATTAAGAGTAATACTTAAGCTTCGTAAGAAATGCAGTAACCTTGATATAATCGGTGTTTCGAATGATGTTTACGACGTCTTTGAAATGACGGGCTTTACCGAGATGATTAATATCCAGAAGGCTTACAGAAAGCTTTCCGTTGACGGATGTGAAGTCTTGGGTGAGGGCTCGAACGGTGTTGTTTATCGTTATAATCCCGAAATCGTAGTGAAAGTTTACAGAAATTCCGATGCCTTAAATGAGATTAAACGCGAACGCGAGCTTGCGCGTACGGCGTTAATTCTCGGAATTCCGACGGCAATTCCTTTTGATGTGGTAAAGGTTAACGATTCTTACGGTTCCGTATTCGAACTTTTGAATGCAAAGTCATTCTCGGAGCTGATTGCGGAGGAACCTGAGAATATCGATAAATATGTTGCACAGTTTGTAGATTTACTGAAGCTTATTCATTCCACGGAGGTTGATCCCGCAAAATTTGAAAATATGAAGACGGTTGCCGAAGGTTGGGCTGACTTTGTAGAGGGATATCTTCCTATAGAGTTAAGCAGCAAGCTTAAGGGTCTTGTAAAGGCTGTTCCGGAACGTTTCACCATGCTTCACGGAGATTACCATACCAATAATGTGGAAATGCAAAACGGCGAGGTACTCTTAATCGATATGGATACTCTTGCCTACGGACATCCCGTGTTTGAGCTCGGTTCGATGTTTTTGGGCTTTGTGGGCTTCGGAGAGTTGAATCACGCAAACACCGAAAAGTTTATGAAACTGCCTTATGAGACTACCGAGTACATTTGGCACAAAACCCTTTCACTCTACCTTGGTACCGAGGACGAAGCCTGTATCCTTAAGGTTGAGGATAAGGCGAAGGTCATAGGCTATATGAGACTGATGCGACGTACCATCAAGCGAATCGGATTTGACAATCCCGAGGGGAACGAGATGATTGAAAATTGCAAGAAGCAT
>CAZCPW010000111.1:3368-5027 GCA_964499925.1 uncultured Lachnospiraceae bacterium | reverse complement strand
TTGCGATATAGACGAAATGCTTTTGGAACATGGATTGAGCAAACTTACAAAAGAATAGAAAGAGGTTATACTAATCCCCACCGTTTTGGTGGGGATTTTTGTATTTAAAAGCTGATAGTATGAAATCACGGAAGCGCGTTATAAGCGGCGCTTTGAGTGAGGAGGATGCAAATGAAAAAGAAATTGAAGTTTTTAAACTGTGTGTTGCTTGCCATTTTGATCGTATTGTCATTGTGCAGTTGCGGGGCAGGAGCTGCAAAAACAGTGATTGATTATGGTGATGCCGAATCTTTTGAGGCTGCATTAAACGCGGGAGAAAATCTTGAGGGAAAAGTTGTCCAATTTACCGCAGTGGATTTTCGCCCTGATTCAATGGTCGGTTACAATGTATGGGCAGGGGAGCACTTAAACTTTATTTCCGAAAGAAACCCAGATATCAAAACAGGTGATACTGTAGTCGTCAAGGCAAATGAGATTACAAGTTCTATGGGTTCCTGGTTCATAAAGTACGAGAAAGTAGATAATGCCAAAATAACAGAAGATACAATCACATGGACGGAAACAACTGAAAATGAAGCTTCCGTTGAAACTGAAGTAGTTGATTCAAACAGCGATGCCGCGAGCACTGGGATAGAAGGTACATCTTCAACATTTTCGGTTGGAGGAAGTTCATCCTCTACAGTTACGGAAGAACTGCCCTTGGAAATTACGGACTACGGATGGTACGTAAACGGAGGGTCCTCTTACAGCGATAGTGTTTGGGTGAACTTCTGTGCAATGATTTACAATCCCAATGAAACTTTGACCGCAGAATTTCCCAAAGCTAATGTGACGGTGAAAAATGGTGATGGAAGCATTCTTTCTACTTACACTCAAACCGGAAGCATTGTAATGCCCGGGGATACAATAACACTCTGCGGAATGTTTTCTATGCCTGCTATGGACATTTCTGATGACGCTCAGATTATCTTTGAGGCAGATTGGAGCGATTTCACTTCGGGAAAGACATTTTTCGAGATGGTAAGGACAACGGATTTTTCTTTTTCCAATGTAAGCGAGCGCAACGGCGAAACTGAGAACCTTATCACCGGAGAGATTACAAATAATTCATCTTCTGATTTGGACACAGTAAATTTGTCAGTCGTACTTCGTAAGGATGGGGAAATAGTATTTATGGAGGATACTTATCTGTACGGGTTGAAGGCAGGACAGACAAAAGCCTTCCAAATACAGAGATACGCGGATTGGCCTGAACATGACACCATAGAGTGTTCGGCAAGGCCGTGATAAAGGATGAATTTTCAAGGTCTCGCGGCGAGTGATGTCGTAAGACTGTCAGAATGGCAATAAGGTGTGTTGTAAAAGGTTATATTAGATTAGCAAAGTAAACGGCCGCAGCGAGAGCTGCGGCCGTAAGTGTTAAAGACGAAAAAGCGTGGATAAATTTGTCGTGTTTGTTATAGAATAAAATTTAAGGAGGTATAATCCATGTATGGAGCAATATGTGGGGATATTATAGGGAGCAAGTTTGAATTTGACAGAGGCGGAAAAACAAAAGATTTTGAATTGTTTACCGATGAGGATAGATTTACGGATGACACTGCAATGACAGTCGCAATTGCCGAGGGACTCATGAATGCCGGTAAAGATGCCGGCACC
>CAZCPW010000111.1:0-3268 GCA_964499925.1 uncultured Lachnospiraceae bacterium | reverse complement strand
CCTAAGGCATTAAAGTCTTTCTTTGAAGGGGAATCTTACGAGGATGTGGTTAGGAATGCCGTTTCTTTGGGTGGTGATACGGATACTCTTGGAGCAATTGCCGGATCAATGGCCGAAGCATTTTATGGTATTCCGGAAACAATTAAGACTCTGGGAAAGAGTTACCTCCCTAATGATATGCTTGAGGTACTAAACAGATTTAATGAGGTATTGTGACATATTCTGGAAATCCTGCTCTGAGCTGAGGTAGAATAATCAGACAATCGGACATTAAGAATTTGTCTTAGCTTGGGTGGAAATTTGTGCCATCCTTTGAGCACATATAAAGGTCATTGCTGTGGATGAGCCCAAAAGGAAGAGGTAGCAAGGTTTGTGAAAAAGAGCAATTAGCTGTTTCTTTATTGAGATAATAATTCATTCCTGCAAAAGAATGCTGCTCTCTTTGGAAACAGAGAAGTGCGGAATCATGCGTTATCAAAGCGGTAGCTCTATGGTAAAATTGTTTTCGAGTAAATTTTATTTTAACCACGCATATAGTAGAAAATAGATACCAGGCAAAATTCGTTTTACCCCAATAAGAATCCCCTAATAAAAGAATAAAGAAAAGGCGGTAAGTCAAGTGCAAAAAAGACTAAATACCTTGATAAAAATATGTATTGGGATGGTCGGCATGTTAATTTTAGTGCTGACGCTTTGTCCGTGCGCAATTAGTGCCGATGAGAAAACATACAACGTTGTTGGGAAGAGCTTTGAAATAGATGATAACTCCGGATTTAATTTGAGGGGGCATCTTCTAAAAAAATTTTGTGCTTCGGAGAAGCATCGATAGGCAAACTCTCAATGAAAGGTTCGCTTACGGATGAATCAACATACGGAAATTATACTGCATATGGAGCCACAGATGGGATAACAGTCAGCTATTCATATGATGGGTCATATCAAACAAAAGTTAAGGAAGATTGGAATTTGGATTCGTCTGATGAAAAAATAATTAATGGAGCAGAGGTTAAGAAGAAGGTAGAATTAGGAGCTATCTTAGTACAAAAATCGATAGATGGTTCAAATTGGGATACAAGCTATTACGAAAAAGACATATTTGACAAGCATAGAGAGGGACTGACGGATTTCTACTCTATTGCTGAAGATGATATTAAAACCGGTACATTTTATAAAATTTATGTTGTTTATAGGATGAAACAAAAAACGGGTACGGGAAAAGGGCTTTTCGGAATTCCATCAGATGTATATGCCTACAAAGAGTGTGCTGAAAAATATGAGTTTTATGTTTGCTATGACGCAAATCCATTGGTATTAAGAAATATAGACTCAGGGGAAAAACTTGGGACCGAAAGTTCCGTAAGCGGCGGATTTATTGTAGATAAAAGCGGCACTGAATATGCTGCTTATGTTTCAAAAGACAATGGGACGGCAAAGGCGATTTCTGATTTGACGTCATTTACTGAACCCGGATCTTATAAGATTGAAATGACTTCTGATTTAGGCAAGAAGTACACGCGAACCATAGAGATAACGGAAGGCTCAAAATTGACAGAACTTACTCCCTTAGTGTATACGGGGAAAAAGTCCGATAAGTATGAAGAGGAGAATGAAATCAGCGCAAAAAAGACATTTGGAATTGCTTCTTGTTCCAAACTGGAATTGGGTACACAAGCCGGATCGTTAGTTGCCACCTCAGAAAAGGATGGTTATTCCGCGTATGGTGTAGCAGGAAAAGAAGCAAGTCTGTATTTAAACTTATCAAATATTGAGAATTTATCCGAGTGGGAAATTTACTCTGATTCTTATGGAAAGAAAGAAAAAGAAACGATTTGCGGAGCACAAACAGGCGAGGTGGCAACCGGAGCACTAGTTATACAAAAGTCAACAGATGGTAACAATTGGGAAAACGTCGATCTTGATAAATACGCAAATGGTTTATATACAACAGATTTTTATAAAAATTATGGCGATAAAGGCGACATATTGATTTATACTCCAAATGGTGAAGAACTGGTTAAGGGATTATATCTAAAGGTTATATATGCATATGAATTAAAAGAGATTGACAAGAAAAATTATGACAGAAATCTGGAGGTTTATAAATTTTACTTATGCAGCAATGAGCTTGGTGCAGTGACTTTTCATAACCTATCTGCGACAGACGATGTTATTAGGAACAGTGTTGGTGCAGATGATGAGGATGACTTAAGCGTTTATAAAAAAGCATAAACTTTATTATCGGGTTCGGGTACTACTACAGGATTCTCAATAGATACGTCACTCAATCCGACGGTTACATATAACGTAAAACGTGACGGACAGAACGTAGCAATACCGGAAAATCATCAGTTCACGACAGACGGAAAATACGAAATAAACTTAAAGAGTGCAGTAGGAGACACACAACTTGTTACCATTTATGTAGATAAAGATTCTGCGGACGAAACATTCGATAATTATTTTGCGGAAGGATTTATAAATAGTGACAGTAAAAGAATATATAGTGAAGGTGAGTATCCTACCTTTGAAGGAGGACAAACTTTTTATACGATATCAAGCGTAGGAGCAAACTATTTGCCGATTTCCGGAACAATAACAAATAAATCGAGAAGTTATTGAGATAGCAGCCTCGAGGAGAAAGCGCACCGGAGAGATAACCGAACCCGGAGAATATGTAGCGGTATTTACGACACAACAAAATGTTAATGGAACAGTTTTGCCGGGTGACTACAGAGAGTATACATTTAAATTTTTTGTAATTGCAAAGGGAACTGCTCCGGGACCTGTTATTAATCAGGATAATTTGAAATCGTATGCAACTTCGACAATGGTGGATACATATCCTAAATATTATGGGGTGACTTACCAAAGTGCTTCCAAGGGAAACATAACACTTGCATTTGTAACAAAGGAAGCTGCGCAGGAATATGCTTACCAATATGAGAAAGGCACCGTTGAAGAACAGGAAGATGGAACCTACAGATACACAGGCTCTTTCCTTGGCGTTCAAAAAGACGAATTTGTATCTGCATGGGATTTAACAGATGCAATGAATTATTTTGCTGAACAGGCAGTTCAGCTGTTGTATTTTGATATGTCAGATACGTTTACAAAGCAGCTGCCGGACGACATCAAAACACCCGAGAAAGGTTAAAAACAAGCCATTCTCAGGTGTTTTGTTTTTATAATAAGTGTCAGTGTAGATACGCTTACCTAAAAACCTGATTTTGGGTGGTAGACACATATGGAGAGGAAGCAAAGTGAATTG
>CAZCPW010000110.1:0-5035 GCA_964499925.1 uncultured Lachnospiraceae bacterium | reverse complement strand
GTCAGAATCCCCGAAATCTTCTTTCCGTTTACAAAGACATCGTTTACCCACTTAATGGACGGCCGCCTGTCCGTAACCTCTTCAATTGCCCTGCAAAGAGCAACCGCGGCCATGCAGGTAATCAGTGTCGCCTCGTGTATATCGTCCGACGGGTGTAAAAGGAAACTCATGTAAATCCCGGTTCCTGTCGGTGAAAAAAAACTTCTTCCGCGCCTGCCGCGACCCTTGGTCTGGTAATCCGCAATTATGCAAAGATCCGAAGCCCCTTCACCGGCATACTCCCTGCAAACATCGTTCGTCGATGTAAGCGAATCGTACACGTAGGTATCTATATGGCAGCCTTTTTCATAAAGGAAGCTGTCTATCCTTGCCTTTGAAAGGACATCGCCCTCCGTAAGCAGCCTGTAACCCTTATTGGTAACGGCTTCGATGGCATAACCCTTTTCTTTGAGCGCCTTGACAGACTTCCAAACGCCGCCCCTCGTAAGCGACAGTTCCCCGGCAATCTCCTCGCCCGATATGAACTTGTCCGTGCTACCCTCTAAAAGGTTTAACACCCTGTCCTTGGTGGTTTCTTTTTCCATAGTTCTGATTTTAATAGGGATGAATTAAAAAGTAAACTTGCAAATCTTTGATTTTTAAGTACAATGGTAAAGGTTGACATAAACATGCATATATTAAAGAAAGGTTTTTTATGATAGCAGCAAACAATGTGACCTTCAGGGTCGGCAAGAAAGCCCTCTTTGAGGATGTTAATATCAAATTTACGGAAGGAAACTGTTACGGACTCATCGGCGCAAACGGTGCCGGAAAGTCTACGTTTCTGAAGATTCTGTCAGGTGAGCTTGACACCACAAACGGTGACATTACAATCACTCCCGGTCAGAGACTTTCGGTTCTTGAGCAGGACCACTTCAAATATGATGCTTACCCTGTAATGGATACAGTCATCATGGGCAACCTCCGCCTTTATGAAATTATGAAGGAAAAGGACGCCATCTATGCCAAAGAAGATTTTACGGACGAGGACGGAAACCGTGCCGCAGAGCTTGAAGCTGAGTTTGCCGAGCTTGACGGATGGGAAGCCGAGTCAAATGCCGCTACGCTTCTTAACGGCCTCGGCATTGACACCGACCTTCACTATTCGTTTCTTTCCGAGCTTGACGGCAATCAAAAGGTCAAGGTGCTTCTTGCAAAGGCACTTTTCGGAAACCCGGATATCTTGCTTCTTGACGAGCCTACCAACCACTTGGATCTCGATGCGATTGCCTGGCTTGAGGAATTTTTGATTAACTTTGACAATACAGTCATCGTGGTCAGCCACGACCGTTACTTTTTGAATAAGGTCTGCACTCATACCGCAGACATCGACTACGGCAAGATTACCCTCTATGCCGGCAACTACGACTTCTGGTATGAGTCTTCGCAGCTCCTCATCAAGCAGGCCAAAGAAGCAAACAAGAAAAAAGAAGAACAGATTAAGGAATTGCAGGAATTCATTTCCCGTTTCTCGGCAAATGCTTCAAAGTCCAAGCAGGCCACTTCCCGTAAGAGAGCCCTTGAGAAGATTCAGCTTGACGACATCAAGCCCTCAAGCCGTAAATATCCCTACATCGACTTCAGACCCGACCGCGAAATCGGAAACGAGGTGTTGTTTGTCGAAGGGCTTACCAAATCAATTAACGGCGTGAAGATTTTGGACAATGTCACCTTCACCATGGGGCATGACGACAAAATTGCCTTCGTAGGCTCAAACGAGCTTGCAAAAACAACACTTTTCAGAATCCTCGCAGGTGAACTTGAACCCGATTCCGGCAGCTACAAGTGGGGTGTTACCACATCTCGTGCATACTTTCCCAAAGACCCCGGCAATGAGTTCAACAATGACTATTCGATAGTCGACTGGCTCACCGGCTACTCTCCCATCAAGGACGTTACCTACGTGCGCGGTTTCCTCGGCCGTATGCTTTTTGCCGGTGAGGACGGTGTCAAGAAGGTCAAGGTTCTTTCCGGTGGTGAAAAAGTAAGATGCCTTCTTTCAAAGATGATGATTTCCGGAGCAAACTGCTTAATCTTTGATGAGCCCACAAACCACCTTGATATGGAGTCGATCACCGCTCTCAATAACGGAATGATTAAGTTCCCGGGCGTAATGCTCTTCTCCTGCCACGACCATCAGGTAGTTCAGACGACCGCAAACAGGATCATCGAGTTCTTACCCGACGGCACCATCATCGACAAGGTTACCACCTACGACGAATACCTTGAAAACGACGAGATGGCCCGTAAGAGAACTGTATTTGTAGCAAACCGTGAAGATGACGAGGAATAACTTTGGATAAAAAAATTCTTTTTACGGATATGGACGGAACGCTCCTCAATAAGGATGCCGAGATCAGTCCCAAAATGCATGAAGCACTTGAAAAGCTTACTTCAAACGGTCACCTCCTGGTACTTGCTACCGGCAGGCCCTTCCCGAGCGTCAAAGAGCGAATTGCCAATTTGGGATTAAATGATATCTGTGACTACGTGATTACCAATAACGGATGTCTCATCTACGATATGAAGGCAGATAAGCCCTTGTATCAAAAGAAACTTTCAAAGGAAATCATCAAAAAAGCCGTAGACATCGCCCTCTCCTTTGACCTTCACGTGCACAGCTATTCGGAAACGGAAATCGTCGGTTTATCCGAGGATAAAGAACTTGCCTTTTACAGGAGGCGCATATTTATGCCTTTCGTAAAGACCGACGACATTTCGGAAACCCTAAATGGCGGAGCCTTCAAGGTTCAGATAATAAGTCTTTCGGATAAAGAAAGACTCAAAAGAGCCCAGACTGCTTTAAACAAGGAGCTTTCCGGCGAGGCCGAGGCTTTCTTTTCAAACGACTACTACCTTGAGGTACTTCCCTACAATGTCACCAAGGGAAGTGCACTTAAATACCTTGCGGATTACCTTAATGTACCCATCGAAAACACTTTTGCCGCAGGCGATGAAGGAAACGATATTCCCATGATAGTTGCCGCCGGCACGGGTGTTGCCATGAAAAATGCCAAGGACGACGTAAAATCCGCCGCAGACATTGTTACGAAAGATACAAATGCCGAAGACGGACTGATTGAAATTATTGAAACGTACTTCAAATAACAAAAGCATCCTATGTATGTCTGCATAGGATGCTTTAATCATTTAGTTTACTTTCTGTGTGGACTTACGAATCAGTATTTCGTAGTCCGCTTCTGTTTTGTAATTAAAATTCATGCCCTCAAGCTTGTTTACAAGCTGCCTTCCGAGCACCATGCCGATATTTCTGGCGGAAGCATCGACTGCGGTAACATTCGGCGTCAGGACATTTAAGGTGGAACTGTTGTAAAACGAAGCAATTCCCACATCCTTCGGGATCCTGTAACCCTCGTTCTTAAGCCAGCTCATTACTTTGACCGCCATCTCGTCATCGCCGCACACCACGCACTCCGTTTTGTTGCTGACGATATCCGAGGCAATCCGCTCAAGCGCGCTCGTTGAAAACTCACCTGTATAAATAACCTGCTTTTCGGGACTGAGTCCGTTTTCGGCAATTCCCCTTATAAAACCCTTTCTCCTGCTCTTGTTAACCTTGTATCCCAAGTTTCCGATGATGGTTGTGAAACGCCTGTACCCCATCGCGATGAGCAGAGAAGTTAAATCTCTCGATGCTTTTTCATTATCAATGTCGACCGAAATAACGTTTTCAAAAGAAGTATGTCCGCTGACGGCCACCGGAAACCCCTGCTCGCTTAGGAATTTAAGCGCCTTATCGTTTTCAAGGCTTCTTGTAAGAATGATTCCGTCCGTTTTTTCTTCTTTAACCACACGCTCGATTTCGGAAATGTCGTTCTCGGGAGTCCTGATTACCATGACATCATAGTCGGTACCCGACACGCTTTCACAAACACCGTACAGAACATCGATAAAGAAAGGGTTTGAATCTATAAGCGCATCACCGGGAAGTGCCACGCAAATATTCTTCGTGCGTCTGTGCTCAACAGTTTCGATTACATGCCCGCTGTTCCAAAGTTCCAAAACTTTCTCGCGGGTCTTCTTTCCGACCCTTCCGTTTCCGGAAATTGCCCTTGATACCGTTGTCTTTGAAATTCCGAGTGTGTGCGCGATTTCTTCCTGTTTCATGCCTACCTGACCGTAATTTTTATTTCTTTTTCAAGAATACCACTATATGCCTTTACAGTGCAAATGCCGGGTTTTTCAGGTTTAAGGATAAAGAACGCTTTTCCGGAAAGTGCGTGAATCCTGTCGTTCCTTAAAGATTCATGAGACAAGGGATTTCCGGAATCACATCCTATGACCTTGGCGCCGTTTGCCTCTATGCGAATTTCTTCCTCGCTGTTTGCGCAAGGCACGCCGTTTTCATCAAAAAGCGAAGTCTCTATCTGAATCACCTCTTCTGAATCCACCGTATCCTTGTAGGCATTAAGTCTTATCTCTGCAGGCGCTCCCGCAGACTTTATTAAGTACCTCGCAGCTTCAACTCCGTCATTGTAGCCGACGCACAGAAGCTCTTCCTCCGAATAAGGAACGTCCCAGCTAAGGAACAAATTCTCCGTTGAGGGCGGAATCGGAGTCTTGTCAAAGTGACCGTACCTCTCCGTCATGCCGTATGCGGGATACGAGTAAGCCTTTCTTCCGTAGGACTTTCCGCCCACGAAAAGCTCCGCCTCCTCGCAGTTGGTATATGCAAGCACAGGAATGACCTTTCCCTCTTCAATGTCCAGGTTCCTGTTCGGAGTGAGGTAAACCATCGGATCTTTCCGATTCCAAATGCTCTTATAGAAAAAGAAACCGTCTTTTTCAAATCCGCACGTATCCATGAGTCCCGATGACGCGCTTCTGTGAGGCCAGCCTGCCTCGCCCAGATAGTCTATTCCGGTCCAAATGAATTCACCCGACACATAATCGTGAGTGAGTGAAAATCTCATAAGCCTACCCGCTTCAACAGGCGCACTGTAGTAGGGGAAGGTAAGCCATCCGGCTCTGTTTT
>CAZCPW010000109.1:0-5104 GCA_964499925.1 uncultured Lachnospiraceae bacterium | reverse complement strand
GCAGCCGTTCGGCCGAAGCAACGCGAGGTCGAACATCCTTAGACTTATGTGCCTCTTGAGCAACCGAAAACCCGATATCGAATGTAAGGTCGAATTTCCCCAGCGTTACGCCGGATTGAAGTAAGAGTGGAGATTTTTTCATTGCCCGAATACGGGTAATGAATATTGAAACGTATCCGTACTTGATGTATTATCTTCTTATACAAGGATAAAGGGAGGAGATGGCATCATGACGATTGAAGAGCTTAAAGCAAGAAAGAAGCAATTAAATCTCACCACAAAAGATCTGGCGTATTTAGCTGAGTTGCCATTGGGAACTGTAAGTAAGATTTTTACCGGAGAGACGAAAAAACCTTCATATCTTACTATAGAAAAGTTAGATGCAGCTCTTAAAAGGGAGGAAATGCTGACTAGGGTGCGTGCATATGAGCAGGCTATGAAAGAGTATTTTTCGAAGCATCCGGAGGATGACGGCAACCAAAGCAAGTTTGAAGCACTCTATCGCAAAGAGCATCATTTGAGTAGCGAACCTATTCCGTACGCAGTGCCCATAGAAGATGACTTGGTGACAAGAGGTCATTTGGCTTTACAGTATAGGAACATGACGGTATCTGATTTGGAAGATTTAGGCGAACAGAGAGGGTATCAGCTGATAGACGGTCATTTGATTGTGGCTCAAATGGCGGGAGTTAAACACCAACGCATGGTTCGCTATATCGGAAGACAGATTGAAAAGTTTATTTTAGATAACGGCGGCAAATGTGAGGTGTTTGATGTTGGGGTTAACGTGTTCCTGGACGAAGACGATTTAACATTGGTTATTCCTGATATTGCCGTCGTATGTAATCCATCCATGATTGACGACAGGGGAATTCAGGGAGCGCCTGATTGGATTGTTGAAGTAGTATCAGCGAGCACCAGGAAGATTGATTACCACAAAAAGCTTCACAAGTATATGGATTCCGGCGTTAGGGAATACTGGATTGTGGATATCGACAGACAAATGGTCACAGTGTGCGTTAATGGGGAGCCGATGCAAATCAGCATTTTTAATTTTGAACAGGATATACCTGTTATGATTTATGATAAAAAATTGTTGATTAACATGGTTATTTCAGGGTGAAAGTTGCTATTCGATAGTAACCGGAGCCCGCTGCCATAATAATAAAGGCGTTGTGGATGAATACCGCAGACCCAAGGAAGGATATGACACTGTAACAGAGATGTTCAGCAAGCATTGGACATAAAAATGAGCTGTATCTGTTATGAAACGGTTACGGGTCGAGTAGTATTATGTCTAAATAATTCAATAATATTTTTAGAAACAAGAGGTATCGTAAAATGAAAATGCTAAAAAAAATCAAGATTGACATGTGGCTTAATGTTTTTTTGATGCTTGCAATCGGAATACTTTTCATAATCCGTCCGCAGGATTCGCTTAAGCTTACCGTGATTATCGCAGGGGCGATTATTTTTGCAAACGGACTTTTTGACTTGGCTTATTACCTGAAGGTCTGGTCGGATTTTTATTCAAGAGGTTCCCTGTTTGAAGGAATACTTAAGTGCGTTCTCGGTATTTTTATTTTTACTCACGCAGATACCACAACGGTTCTTTTTTCCTATGTATTCAGTATTTACATCATCATCAACGGCATTATCTGTCTGGAAACGTCGATTTACATGCAGAGAGTTTTTGAAGTGAACTGTGCGGGTTATATGATTTTATCGTGTTTTGCGGTATTTATCGGAATTGCTATGATGTTCTTTACACCAGATGACACAGTAAAGACCCTTGCGATTGTTACGGGCATTGTATTTGTGATCAGTGCAATCATTGATGCGGCAATTTTGATTCGTATTCATGTAGTCGGCAAGAAGTGCGCAGAGAAGCTTAAGTATGTTTCCGATGAATTAAACGGAAATATTATCGATGCCGACGATATCAGGTCATAAGAACCTGATTTTGGCAATTATATAAAAGTATTGCTTTTAAAGGGATGAATCCATGCGGAATCATCCTTTTTCTTTTTCTGTTTATTATTGTACCATCACTAAACTTTTGTTAAAATTAACTTGTGTCAGAAAATTACGGCAACACTTAGATATTTAAACTTTTTGTCGGAGGTTTAGGTTGATGGGAAAGCTTGAGGGGAGCATTGAAGGCAGAGATGAAGTCTTACATGAAGAGGCTCTTACCGAGGCACTTAAGGAGGCTGAAGCAGCTCTTTATAAAGCAAAGAGATTCAATGCCATTATTTCGGCAATAGCAAAGACTTACTGGTCATTTTACGATATAGATTTGGAAACCGGCAACTTTGAAAAGCTTTCGGTCGGCTCGTCAAGCATACGGCTTGCGGGAAGAACGGGGAAGGCGGAAGAGGCATTTGCGATTTTGCTTGATGATTTCGTCCATTACAGAAGCCGCAGGGCACTGCGTAAGTTTACGGACCTCACAACCTTAGCCGAGCGTATGGCGGACAGGGATACTATTTCCCAGGAATATCTTTCAAAGAACGGACATTGGTATGAGGGAACGTTCATTTCAAGTAAGCGAGACGAGCAGGGCAAGGTACTGAAGGTTCTTTATATCGTCAACAGCATTGATGAAAGAAAGCAAAAAGAGCTGGAATATCAAAAGCAGAGGGAAAGCCTCTTGAGTATTTTTGATGCTCTTTCACAGAATTTCCTTAATGTTTTTCTGGTAAATAAAAATGACGGTACCGCTAAGGTCTTGAAGCTTGAGGGATACGTTACGACCGGTATTAACAAGTTAAATGAAAACATTGCTTCCTATGACAAGACGTACAGGCAGTACGTTTCCGAGAGAGTTTATGAAGAAGACCGTGAGATGATGTATGAGGCGATGAACTTTGATACTGTATTGGATGTCCTCTCAAGGGAAAAAGAATATGTTTCGAGTTACCGCATCAGTAAAGAAGGGGAGATTCACTACTATCAGTTTAAGTATACCTTATTGCCGAATTCGGATTACATTATCGCAGGCTATCAGTGCATAGACGACATAGTTGAAGAGCAGAAAAAACAACAGGAGCTTCTTTCTGCGGCACTGCTGTCGGCCGAACAGTCTAACAGTGCGAAGACGACCTTCCTAAGCAGTATGTCTCATGATATCAGAACACCCATGAATGCAATTATAGGCTTTACGGCTTTGGCAGAGTCGCATATTGACGATAAAGCACTTGTTCGGGATTATCTTAAGAAGATTAACACCTCAAGTTCACATCTTTTAAATTTGATAAACGATATTCTCGACATGAGTCGTATAGAAAGCGGAAGTGTCAGACTTGAAAAGGCACCGGTACACCTGCCTGATATATTTGCGGATCTTTCTACCATAGTGAATGGACAGATTGCATCGAGAATGCAAAGCTTCAATATAGACATTGGGGGCGTAGTACATGAGGATGTCGTCGCCGACAAGTTAAGGCTTAACCAGATACTTTTAAACATCGTAAGTAACGCAATTAAGTTTACACCGCAGGGCGGCATCATTAAGGTTTGTGTAAATGAGAAGCCGTGCAATATCAAGGATTATGTTTCGTTTGATTTTACGGTAGAGGATAACGGTATCGGAATGGAGGAAAGCTTTATTCCGCATGTGTTTGATGCCTTTTCCAGGGAGCAGACCACAACGGAAAGCGGAGTTCAAGGTACCGGACTCGGAATGGCAATTACCAAGAATCTGGTCGACATGATGGGCGGCACCATAAAAGCAGAAAGCAAAGAGGGAGTCGGGACAAAGTTTACGGTTTCCCTGAATTTGGAAATTTCCGAATTCAAAGATGTCGCTGATAAAAAAAGCGACGGACTTAGCGAAACAGCAAGACCTCACTGTGAATATGCAGGCAGGAAAGTGCTTGTGGTTGAGGATAACGATCTTAACCGTGAGATAGCAACCGTAATCCTTAAAGAGGCGGGATTTACCGTGGACAGCGTTACGGACGGAATAGAGGCTGTCGATATCATGCACAGCGAGAAGGGCAGGGAGTATGATTTTATCCTCATGGATATCCAGATGCCGAGAATGGACGGATACACTGCCACAAGGGAAATCAGAACCTTAAATGACAATGAAAAGGCAAATATTCCCATTATTGCAATGACGGCAAACGCTTTCGAACAGGACAGACGCAAGGCCTTTGAAGCCGGCATGAATGCGCATATTGCAAAACCTTTCGATATAGACAAGTTGTTTGATGTAATTGATGACGTGCTCATCACCGGAGGGGGGTTAAGATAAAGGTTTGAAAAGCCGGCTTAAGTGTGTAATTTCCTCGGAAAGTATGGTAAAATCTCTTCTGAGGTAAACGTTATGATTAAGACAGTTAAGATTAGTACGATAGAGGATGTGCTCCCGCTTATTACGGAGCAGGAGTACCGTCCCGATTTAAAAAGAAACAGAAGTCTCTACCTTTACAGGGGGATGACGGATGTTTCTTTTACTCTTTATACAAGCCTTGCAAGAAACTGTAAGGACGCAAAGAAGGAGCTCGAACCCTGCATACTCAATAACTTTACAAAGTACGGGGCACTTGAGGATCCGCTTATTGAAAAGTCCGTATGGAGGCAGATGATTTTGGGACAGCATCACGGGCTTCCGACGAGGCTTCTTGACTGGTCACAGTCACCCTTGATTGCGCTTCATTTTGCAAATGAGGAAAAGAATTTAGATGATATGGACAAGCATGACTGTGTCATCTGGAGGATCGATATTAAGGAGCTTCATGCAATGCTTCCGGGCAGATACAAGAAGATGCTTTCGGACAATCAGACTTCCGTGTTCACGGTTAATATGCTAAATGATGTGACCGCTTCACTTGAACAGTACGATGAGGATATGCAGAACCGTTCCATGGTTGTAATAGAGCCTCCGTCTATCGATCCGAGAATCGTAAATCAGTATTCGTTCTTCTCAATTGTGCCGGATGCCATAAATGATATTGAGGGGTATTTTGACAAGTATACCAACAATACGATTAAATACGTGATTGACAAGGACTTGAGATGGCGTATCAGGGATATGCTGGATCAGCAGAATATCAGCGAGCGTATACTTTATGCAGGCCTTGACGGGCTTTCGAGA
>CAZCPW010000108.1:0-5156 GCA_964499925.1 uncultured Lachnospiraceae bacterium | reverse complement strand
TGGGGAGATTGTCCTTGTTCTTTATGCCGCCGACACCGCGCTCACATCTGTTTCCGGATATGTAACGGCGGCCGTCGTTAAATTTATTGATGGTCAGACGGCAGTTGTTTGTGCACCTTCCGCACTTTGCCATGCTGGTCTCAAAGGTAAGGGCGCAGATTTCGTCATAGGAAAGCATGGTCGAAACATCGCCGGATACATATCTTTCACGTGCGATAAGAGCACATCCGAAAGCACCCATGATACCCGCAATATCGGGTCTTATGACATGGCAGTCGGCTATCTTTTCAAAGGCTCGTAAAACGGCATCGTTATAGAAAGTTCCGCCCTGAACTACGATTTTTTTGCCAAGGGAGGAAGCATCGGAAACCTTAATTACTTTGAAAAGAGCGTTCTTTATAACTGAGTAGGCAAGGCCTGCGGAAATATCGGAAACGGGGGCTCCTTCTTTCTGCGCCTGCTTTACCTTGGAATTCATGAAAACGGTACAGCGGGTACCGAGGTCGATAGGGTTCTTTGCAAATAAAGCTTCCTTGGCAAAGTCCTTGACCGAATAGTTGAGGGACTTTGCAAAGGTCTCTATGAAGGATCCGCAGCCCGAAGAACAGGCTTCGTTTAACAGAACCGAATCAACGGTCTGGTTCTTTATCTTGATGCACTTCATGTCCTGACCGCCGATATCGAGGATACAGTCGACGTCGGGGGAAAAGAAAGCTGCGGCATAGTAGTGAGCGACGGTTTCAACTTCACCGTCGTCAAGCTTGAAGGCAGACTTCATAAGCTCCTCGCCGTAACCCGTTGAACAGGAGCGTACTATTTTGCAGTCCGAAGGCATGATTTTATAGATTTCTTTAAGGGCACCGATGGCGGTTACCAGGGGTGAACCGTTGTTGTTTGAGTAAAAAGAATAAAGAAGCTCGCCGTCTTCACCTGCAATTGCAATTTTGGTAGTGGTACTTCCTGCATCGATACCAAGGTAGCAGTTCCCGTGATAGGTCGCTAAATCACCCTTGGTGACAACGGCCTTGTTGTGACGGCTTGTAAAATCACTGTAGGCTTTTTCATCTTCAAAGAGAGGAGCCATTCTGGCTACCTCGAATTCAAGCTTTAAGTTGCCGGAAAGTTTGCCTATAAGCTCGCTTATTTGGTAGTATGTTTCTTTATCCGAGTTAAGAGCAGAACCCATGGCAGCAAAGAGGTGGGAGTTGTCACAGTCGACAACATGTTCCGAATCAAGCTTTAAGGTCCTGATAAAGGCTTTCTTTAATTCGCTTAAGAAGTGCAGGGGACCGCCCAAGAAGGCAACACGGCCGCGGATGGGCTTACCGCAGGCAAGACCTGAAATTGTCTGATTTACAACGGCCTGTAAAATGGAAGCGGAGAGGTCTTCTCTTGTAGCTCCGTCGTTGATAAGGGGCTGAATGTCACTCTTTGCGAAAACGCCGCATCTTGCGGCAATTGTATACAAGGACTTGTAGCCCTTGGCATATTCATTTAAGCCTTCGGCATCGGTCTGAATCAGGCTTGCCATCTGGTCAATGAAGGAGCCGGTTCCGCCTGCGCAGATACCGTTCATACGCTGCTCGGCATTACCGCCTTCAAAGTAGATGATCTTTGCATCCTCGCCGCCAAGTTCGATTGCCACATCGCAGCCGCCGGTCATTTCTTCAAGAGCGCTTGATACCGCAACGACTTCCTGAATAAAGGGGATGCCTAAGTGTTTTGCAAGCGTTAAACCGCCCGAACCGGTTATCATAGGATGTACTTTAATATCGCCGGTAATGTCACAGGCCTTCTTTAACAGGTCGTGAAGGGTTTCCTTTATATTTGCAAAATGTCTTTCATAGTCGGAAAAGAGGATGTTTTTTTCTTCATCCATCAAGGCAACCTTAACGGTTGTGGAGCCTATGTCAATTCCGAGTGAATAATACTTTTCTTCCATAAATAACCTCAATATAATGATACCGGATTGCTACGCTTAAGCGCTCCCGCAATCCTGCATTCATTCGTAATCCGCTCATTTTCCTTCGGAAAATGGCTGCTTACTCATGAATGTGCGGGCCCAAGGTCAAAACTTCTTATGCAAGCAAGCTTGCGTCGAAGTTTTGGACTTTTGGCCCTTGGTATCATATTATATGAATACTTTTTTCAAAATTCAATTATGCAAAAATAAAGAAATGTAAAGAAAATTTTAACAGTTACTCTACGTTTACGTTTATTTTTCCTTATGGTAAGATTAAGTGACTTGAAAGGATTTTTGCAAAATGAGTAAACTTGAAAGAAAATTCGGCAAATATGCCGTTAAAAATCTTACGCTTATACTTTTGGTACTTTATGCGACCGGGTATGTGGCTTCACTTATAAACGGGGCATCGGGAATTCTTTATTATCTGACGCTCGACCCGTACCAGATCATTCATCACGGGCAGATTTGGCGCCTTGTGACCTGGCTCTTTATCCCGCAAAGCAGTTCGTTTAATATCCTGATCATCATTACCTTTTTGTTTTATTATTCGATAGGAAAGTCCCTTGAAAATGTCTGGGGTGACTGGCTTTACAACGTCTATGTGTTTTCGGGGATGCTCTTTACGATAATTGCGGCCTTTCTGATTTATCTGTATTTGGCGTTTTTCCCTGGGCAGTATGCGGAAATGGTACAGGTTTACGGGCTTGAGAACCTTTGCAGCGTCATTGCGATGGGGTATGTGACTTCCTATTATATGTGCATGTCCGTATTCTTTGCCTTCGCGGCGACGTTTCCGGACAACCAGGTGCTGCTCATGTTCATTATCCCCATAAAGGTTAAGTGGCTGGGAATTGCCTACGGAATTTATTACCTCTATGAATTTATCATGAGCGATGTTTTCGCGCGGATGATAATGGGCGCTTCGTTCTTGAATTTCGTGTTGTTTTTCCTGATAGAAAGAAAAAGAATGGGCAGAGATCCAATCAGTCGGGTTAAACAGACGAAAAGAAGAAAGCAGTACGATAAAAGGATGCGCACGGACAGCGGTGGATTTTCGGTTCACAAGTGTGCGATTTGCGGACGCACGAGCACGGAATATCCGGATTTGTCCTTCAGATTTTGCTCAAAATGCAACGGAAGCTACGAATATTGCAGCGACCATCTTTTTACTCATAAACATGTGGAATAGGTGATTAAATGAACGAACAGGAAGAATTTTTAAGAAAAATAAACGAACTTACCGAATTGGCCCTCGATCAGGAGAATGTTATCTTTGAAGAACAGCTTTATACGATTTTTCCGGAGGTAAAGGGCGACAACGCAAAGCTTGATATTATAAAGAGCTTTCTTAATGAAAAGAAGATAGGTCTTAATAAAAAGCTTGAACTAAACGAGCTTATTACCGAAGATGAAAAGAATTACCTTGATTTTTACCTTGAAGAGTTAAAGGAAATTGAGGAGCTCAGTAAGGGTGAAAGAGAAGCTTATCTTCTTTCCGCAATGGCGGGCGACGAAGATGCAAAGCTTAAAATCATAAATGATTCGCTTAAAAACGTTGTGGATATCTCAAGGCTTTATGCGGGGCAGGGTGTGCTTGTCGAAGACCTTATCGGTGAAGGAAATTTAGCCTTGATTTCGGCACTTGATTTCCTTGGAAGCTGTGAAAATGCTTCCGATGCGGAGACACTTCTGTCAAGCAAGGTAATGGACGCGATGCAGGATTTGGTCGCAGCAAATATGGATGAAAGCAGTTCGGAAGAAAAGCTTTTAAAGAAGGTTGAAAAGGTTTCAAAGGCGGCAAAGGAGCTTTCCGAGGCGTATCGCAGGAAGGTTACGGTTGATGAGCTCGCTCTCGAAAGCAAGATGAGCCGCAAGTATATCATTGAGGCTTTGAAGCTTACCGCAAACAAGATTGAAGAAATTGAAATTCCGGAGGAATTAAAGTAAATGCATTCAGAGGATAAAGAAATTAAAAACTACACCCTTATTTTAAAAGAAGAGCTTAAAGACATCTCGTCAGTAGCATATGTGTATGAACACAATAAGACAGGTGCAAGGGTTTCAATCATTTCAAATGACGATAAAAACAAAAGCTTTATAATCGGATTCAGGACACCACAAAACGATTCAACGGGTGTTCCGCATATCTTGGAGCATACGGTTTTGTGCGGCTCGGACAAGTATCCCGTTAAGGATGCCATGACCGAGGTCGGGAAAGGCTCACTAAATACCTTTATGAATGCCTTTACCTACCCTGACAGGACTCTTTATCCGGTTGCAAGCTGCAATGACAAGGATTTTCAGAATCTTGTGGGCGTTTATATGGATGCTGTTTTCTTCCCAAGAGTATTAAAAGAAAAGAAGATTTTCATGCAGGAGGGCTGGCATTACGAGATGCCCGACTTAGATTCGGATATCACGATAAACGGTGTTGTTTATAATGAGATGAAGGGTGTTTATTCATCGGCGGATTCCCTTCTTTCTTCTTACATAATGTTTTCACTTTTCCCGGATACCCAGTACGGGGTTGAATCGGGCGGAGATCCGGATGTGATTCCGACTCTTAAATACGAGGATTTCTGTGCGTTCCACAGAAGACTTTATCATCCTTCAAATGCACGTGTTTATTTGTACGGTGATGTTGACTTCGAGGAGAAACTTGAATTTTTCGACAGGGAGTATTTTTCGAAGTTTGAAAAGATTTCACCTGATTCGGATGTAAAGCTTCAGACTGCATTTACTGAAAGAAAGTTCGTTGAAAAAGAATATTCCGTATCCATTGACGAGGAAGATGCCGGCACCTATCTTTCCTACAATGTATGCTGCTCGGATTATACCGATGCAATGATGACGGAGGTCATCAATTCGATTAATTATGCCCTGTGCGGCGTTCCGGGAGCAAAGCTTAAGGAAAACCTTATTGATTCCGGTATATGTAAGGATGCTTATTCCGATTTTTCGACGGATACCTGTCAGAAATATTTTTCGATTATCGCGGAAGAATGTAAGCCCGAAGACAGGGATAAATTCGTAAGTATTATCGAAGATACCATTAGGGAAGTCATTTCCGAGGGCTTTGACAAAAAGGCCCTGGAAGCTTCGATTACGAGTGCCGAGTTTAATTACAGGGAAGCAGATTTCGGCCGTTTCCCCAAGGGCATTGCCTACGGCATGATGGTCTTTGACAAGT
>CAZCPW010000107.1:0-5266 GCA_964499925.1 uncultured Lachnospiraceae bacterium | reverse complement strand
TCCTTAAGTATTGAATCTTTGCGAAACTCGCAACAAATGAATGATATCAGATTGAATCTAAAAATGCAAGCATAAAATTAATGTTTCTTTTTTTATTTAAAGAGGGTATAATGACATAGTCTTGCGTGACGTTACTATATGAAGCAGGAGGTAATTGATGAAAGGTTCTTCTCTTGATACACATTTAGGTAATATAAGTATTGATCCGACCGTAATAATGCAGTATGCGGGCTCGGTTGCAATTGAGTGCTTCGGTATTGTAGGCATGGCCAATGTCAATGTTAAGGACGGCCTTGTAAGACTCTTAAAGCTTAATTCGGCGGAAATTTGCAGGGGCGTAAGCGTCTCGATGAACGACGAAGGTAAGCTTATTCTTGATTTTCATATCATAGTTTCCTATGGCGTCAGCATTCAGGCTGTCGTTGAAAATCTTTGCAGCAATGTTAAATATAAGGTTGAGGAGTTTACCGGCCTCGAAATCGGAAAAATAAATGTCTTTGTTGAAGACGTTAGAGCTATTGACTAGGAGGATATAGTTTTGTCAAAAAATACTATCAATGCAAATGATCTTGCAAAGATGTTTTTAGCCGGAGCTAAAAATCTCGAAGCAAAAAAAGAATGGATTAATGAATTAAATGTATTTCCCGTTCCGGATGGCGACACCGGCACTAACATGACTATGACTATTATGTCTGCCGCAAAGGATGTAAATGCTTTGATGGCAACAAACGATATTACGATGGAAACCCTTTGCAAGGCTATTTCTTCAGGTTCTTTAAAGGGTGCCAGAGGGAATTCCGGCGTTATTTTGTCTCAGCTTTTGAGAGGATTTACAAAGGTTGCAAAGGTTAAGACGGAGATTACGATTCCCGATTTGGCAGATGCTTTTGAAAAGGGCGTCGAGACGGCTTACAAGGCCGTTATGAAGCCGAAGGAAGGAACAATCCTTACGGTTGCAAAGAGTGTAAGCCTTAAGGGGCGTGAACTTGCCGATGCCGGTGCAAACGATTTGGAGGATTTCATACGTACCTGTATTGAAGAATCCGAAGTGTCGCTTGCACATACCCCCGAACTCTTGCCTGTTTTAAAGCAGGCCGGGGTTGTGGATTCCGGCGGACAGGGTCTTGTGGAAGTATTCCACGGTGCTTTCGATGCATTTATGGGCAAAGAAATTGACCTTACCATAGTTGAAAGTAAGCCCGAAAATATCGAAGAGACTAAGGAACGTGAAAAAGAAAATCTCAGATTCGATTATGCAACCGAATATGAGATTTATCTTGATAAGACCTTCAATATAAAGCATGAGCTTGATTTCAAGACCTATCTTGAATCAATCGGCGATTCGATTACTTTAGTGGTTGACGAAGCCATTGTGAAGGTTAATCTTTATACAAACGATCCCGGTCTTGCACTTCAGAAGGCATTAAAGTACGGTGCTCTTACCAATATTAAGATTGAAAACGTAAAGATTACCGAAAGTCCCAAGGCTTGTAAAGATAAAGAACCCGCAAAGGATTACGGCTTTGTTTCCGTTGCCGCAGGTGACGGACTTTCCGATATTTTTAAGGTCTCGGAGTCGATGTGGTAATAGAAGGCGGACAGACCATGAACCCTTCAACGGAGGATATTGTTGAAGCGGTTGCTTCTGTTAATGCCCGTACTGTTTTTGTGCTTCCAAACAATAAAAATATCATCATGGCAGCAAATCAGGCACAGTACCTGGTTGCGGATAAAGAAGTTATTGTTATTCCCACAAAGACCATTCCTCAGGGAATTTCAGCCATGATTAATTTCATGCCGGATGAGGACAGTAAGGTAACAGAGGAAGCAATGGTTTCCGAGATTAAAAATGTACGTACCGGTCAGGTCACCTATGCAGTCAGAGATACCAGTATCGATGACAAAGAAATTAAAGAAGGCGACTACATGGGAATCGGCGACAAGGGCTTACTCAGTGTAAGTTCGGATATCAAGACCGCAACCTGTGAGATGGTTGATGAAATGGCAAACGACGAAGAAACCGAGCTTTTCAGCATTTATTACGGAGCTGAGGCTTCGGAAGAGTCGGCAGAAGAAATTTCCAAATATATAAGGGATAAATACCCGTCCTGCGATGTGGAAATCAACAGAGGCGGTCAGCCGATATACTACTACATTATTTCAGCCGAATAAATTAACTCAGTCGTAGAAATCCCGACGGCGTCAGCTGTCGGGATTTATTTAACACTTACGTGAAGCGGAAATATGTCGCAAGCGGCCACGCCAGACGCGAGCATTCCGTAAACGGAACGCTTTTTATAAGGGGATAAATGAATTTAAATGATTCTTTGACATCAATAAAAGGAGTCGGCGAGAAGGTTTACGAGACCTTTAAGAAAGCGGGACTGTATACTGTAGGGGACTTAATCAAAAATTTTCCGAGGGCCTACGATAAATACGAGGAAGTCGTTTCGCTTTCGGAGGCTAAGCCGTTTACAAGAAACGCTGTTCTTGCGACCGTAAAAAGCAATCCGAAGATTATTCGTTACGGGTCGAAATCAGCGGTTTCTTTTTATGCCTGCGATGATACGGGTACCTTTGAAGTACGCTTTTACAATGCATCATACATGGTAAATGCTTTCAATGTCGGAGACAAAAGAGTTTTCAGAGGCGTGCTTACTCCCTTTAAGGATAAACTTATCTTAAAGCAGCCCAAGGCATATACAAAAGAAGTCTATGACAAACTTTCGGGGCAAATTTATCCTATATATTCATTGACCAAGGGGCTTACAAACGAACGAATCGGCAAGACCTTGTCGGAGGCTTTAAAGAACATTAAACTTCCGGAAGATTTTTTAACATTTGACGAGCTTTCAAAGAATCAGTTTCTTCCGATGGATTTGGCATTAAAGAACATCCATTTTCCCGAGAATGATTTAATGCTTTACAAGGCTCGAAGAAGAATTGTTTTTGATGAGTTTTTTAATTTTTATTCGATGATTCAAGCAGATTCGGATAAAGAAAAAAAGCTGACAAACATACATAAGATGATAGAAGTAAGCGATACTTTACGCTTGCAAGAAGCACTTCCGTACTCGCTTACAAATGCCCAAAAGAAGGCAATTAGGGATATTTTCGACGATTTATCCGGAGATTATCTCATGAACAGGCTCATACAGGGTGACGTAGGCTCCGGCAAGACCATGGTTTCCGTTATGGCACTTTTAATGTGTGCCGCTAACGGCATGCAGGGGGCAATGATGGCTCCTACAGAGGTACTTGCACGTCAGCACTACGAAACAATCAAAAGCCTTACGGATAAATACTCTTTATGCTTTAAACCTGTTTTGCTGACCGGAAAGATGGGCGCCAAGGACAAGAGAGAAGCGTACAGGCTTATCAAGTCCGGTGAAGCGAATGTAATCCTCGGAACACAGGCTCTTATTACGGAAAAGACTGAGTTTAATAATCTTGCGTTGGTAATCACCGACGAACAGCACAGATTCGGGGTAAAGCAAAGGGAAGCCTTAAGGGACAAGGGACTTACTCCACATATTCTTGTCATGAGCGCAACGCCGATACCGCGAACACTTGCTTTGATAGTATATGCGGGGCTTTCGATTTCCGTTATAGACGAGCTGCCAAAGAGTCGTGTTCCGATACTTAATTGCCTTGTTGATTCTTCTTTTACCGGCAAGGCCTACAAGAAGATTCAAAGCGAAATCGAAAAGGGACATCAGGCTTATATAATCTGTCCGTCGGTTGAAGGCAATGAAGATTCGGATTTGAATCTTAAGGATGTTGTTTCTCTGACCAAAGAGTTAAGGGAATTTTTCAGTGACAGGATTCGTATCGAATATCTTCACGGCCGCATGAAAGCGGATGAAAAAACAAGGATAATGGAAAGCTTTAAGAACCGTGATATAGATATTCTGGTTTCGACAACGGTTGTTGAAGTCGGAATCGATGTTCCGAATGCTACGGTAATACTTATCGAGAATGCCGAAAGGTTCGGCCTTGCGGAACTTCATCAGTTAAGAGGACGTGTGGGAAGAGGAGATAGCCAGTCTTACTGTATATTGATGTCGGATACAAAGAGCGATGCTTCCAGAGAAAGACTGAAAATACTGAATGAGACAAACGACGGCTTTGTAATCGCAAATGAGGATATGAAGTCCAGAGGTCCGGGTGACCTTGACGGAGTAAAGCAAAGCGGCGGACTTGAATTTTCAATAGGCGATATTTCGAAAGACGGAGATTTAATGCTTCTTTGTGCCGCAATGTATGACTCCTTAAAGAACAGAACCACAAATATCTATGGGAATTTGATTGACTTTAGAACAATATAAAAGTAGTATTGAATTACTGTCACTTTAAAAAGAGGATATTTTAATGGGGAATAAAATTGCAATTGTAACGGATTCAAACAGCGGAATTACTCAGAGCGAAGCCAAAGAACTTAATGTTTTCGTAATTCCCATGCCGTTTACGATTGATTCGGAAGAATATTTTGAAGAAATAAATTTAAGTCAGGAAGAGTTTTATCATAAGCTTCTTAATGACTGCGATATTTTAACGAGTCAGCCGAGTCCCGATGCGGTTTTAACGCTTTGGGAGAACCTTTTAATGGATTATGATGAGATAGTATATATTCCTATGAGCTCAGGGCTCAGCAGCAGCTTTCAGACCGCAAGAATGCTTGCCGAGGATTATGACGGAAAGGTTGAGGTCGTAAACAATCAGCGAATTTCCGTTACGCTTCGCCAATCGGTACTCGATGCCATAAAGCTTAAAGAAAGCGGGTTAAGTGCCAAGGAAATACGCAGAAAGCTTGAAGATGACAAATTTAATTCAAGCATTTACATTACCGTGGCTACTTTGGACTATCTTAAAAAGGGAGGTCGTCTTACTCCTGCGGCGGCGCTGCTCGGATCGATTTTAAAGATTAAACCGGTTCTTCAGATTCAGGGTGAAAAGCTTGACACATTTTCCAAGGTCAGAACAATGGGACAGGCCAAAGAGGTAATGATTAATCAGGCCTTGAAGGACATTACGGAAAGATTTGGCGGTACCGAAACCGGAAAAGGCGTATCGCTGGCAATAGCTTACACATACGATAGGGATTCGGCAGAGGAATTTTATAAAGAAGTTAAGGAAAGGTTCCCCGACGCACCCATATATATGGATCATCTTTCTTTAAGCGTCAGCTGCCATATAGGCCCGGGTTCACTTGCCATTGCCATTACCAAAAACAGTTTTGAATGAATCTTTGCACATGATGTTGTTC
>CAZCPW010000106.1:0-5277 GCA_964499925.1 uncultured Lachnospiraceae bacterium | reverse complement strand
ATCGTTCCGATTGTCTTCATGATCCTCATCGGAATTTGTGCCTTAGCTTTTTCAAAGCTTGAAAAGGATAATGAAAAGTACTTGGCAGACAAGCAGGAAGCAAACGAACAGTAAACAGGAGAAATAAAAATGCCATTCAAGTCAGTTCAACAGATTATGTTGGGAAGCGTATGTACCAATGAAGAGAAGTCTCTTAAAGTTCTTGCCCGTATAAAGCAGGCAGGCTACGACTCTGTAGAGCTTAACAGCTTCATGGTAAAGCCTTCGCCTGCCATAGTGAGGATTCTTACCAAGGCTGCCGGAATGCCTACCGGCGCATGTGGAAAGCTTGATTGGCACAAGCTTCTCTCCGAATCCGGGCTTTCGGTTTCGGCGTACCATACCGATCTGGGATCCCTTGAAAGGGATCCCGAAGCGGTATTTGATGAGGCAAAAAGTTTTGGCACCGACCGCCTGGCAATTACCGGAATGTACCGCTTTGACTATGGGGATAAAGAAACCGTGACTAACCTTGCAAAACGCTTAAACGAGGCAGGGCGCAAGGCTAAAGACAACGGTCTTAAACTCTTCTATCACAATCACAATGCAGAGCTTCTTAAGGTTTCAGACAGCGAATGTGCCTATTCGATTCTTTTAAAAGAAACCGATCCGGAGCTTGTATTCTTCGAATTTGACAGTTTCTGGTTTGCCGATGCCGGTGCAAGTCCGCTTGAGTGGATGGAAACATTAGGCACAAGGATGAAACTATGGCATGTTACGGACCGCGGTATGAAATGTTCAAAGACCCCGATTACTCCGATTATTAAATCCGACAGTGCAGAGCTCGGAACGGGAAATATGCCGCTTAAAGCTCTTTTGTCACAGGCTCTTAAAAACGGAGTCGAAGGCATTACCCTTGAAAGCCATCGTAACTGGATTGACAATGACCCCGTAAAAAGCCTTGAAGTAAGCGCAAAATGGCTTAATGAAAATCTATAGGTAAATCAAATGAAAGCAATTAATCTTAAATGTGACCGTCTTATCAGTCCGATTGGCATTCCGGTTCATAAACCCGTGCTTAGCTGGACGTGCGAAGGCGGTATAAAGCAAACTGCATACCGCATCAGGACGTATGCAAATGGCAAACTTGTCCTTGACACAGGTGAGGTACTCTCCGATTCCATGAGTGTTGTTTCTCCTTATGAAGGGAAGGCTCGTGAAAGAATTAAATGGAGTATCACCCTTTGTGACGAAAACGGTGTCTGGGGCGATGAAAACACCTCAACTTACGAATACGGGCTTACCAAGGACCTTATCAAAGCTTCCTGGATAAATCCGGAGCTTTCAACGGATAAAGAAAAACGTATGCCTGCGTCCGTTCTTAAAAAAGAATTCAACATTGATAAAATTGACGAAACAAATCATTTCAGGCTCTATATAACCTGTCACGGCTTCTATGAAGCCTGCATTAACGATACATGCGTCGGTTCATTCGTACTTGCGCCCGGTATAGACGATTACAATAAACGTCTTCAGGTACAGTGTTACGATGTCACAAATCTGTTAAAGGCAGGTAAGAATACCATCCTTGTAACCCTGGGAGACGGACTGTACCGTGGGAATACCGGAATTGACGGAACACCAAACCTCTTCGGAACCGACATTTCCCTTCTTTGTCAATTGGAGGCAGACGGTAAGCCTATAGTTGTAAGTGATTCCTCCTGGAAGGCAAGTCAGTCGGGGCCTGTGCGTGAAAATGACACGGAGCTGGGCGTTACAATAGATGCAGGAATGGAAAAAATTTCCGACTGGCACGAGGTAAAGACCGAGTCCTTCGGCTTTGATAACCTGGTGATGACAGATACTGTTCCCATTCTCGAGCATGAAAAGTTTGAAGGCAGGCTTATAACCACTCCAAACGGTGAAACCGTAATTGACTACGGTCAGAACCTTGCCGGATACTCTGTCGTCACCGTAAATGCAAAGGCAGGACAGAAAATCACCCTATGGCACGGCGAAACCCTTGATGAAAACGGAAATTTCACCCAGTCAAACTTCGATCCCGGTGCCAGAAACAAAAACGGCGGTATCCCGCAGAAGCTTACCTTTATCTGTAAAGACGGTGAGAATACTTTTCATCCGAAATTCTGTATTTTCGGATTCAGATACGCAAAAGTCGAAACCGATATTGATTTGTCTACGGCTGTGTTTAACGCGGTTTCCGTATACTCCGACATGGAGCAGACCGGTTTCTTTTCCTGCGGAAACGACGATGTAAACAAGCTCTTTCACAATAGCCTTTGGAGCATGCGTTCCAATTTCTGCGACATTCCGACAGACTGTCCCACGAGAGAACGTGCGG
Source organism: uncultured Lachnospiraceae bacterium (assembly GCA_964499925.1). Taxonomy (GTDB): domain Bacteria; phylum Bacillota; class Clostridia; order Lachnospirales; family Lachnospiraceae; genus UBA1258. The sequence goes on along the minus strand of CAZCPW010000106.1, from coordinate 2,936 downwards.
GTTGGACCGGTGACGCAGGAGTTTTTGCTCCGACTGCGGTATTTTTAAGCGACTGCTACCCTGTTTTAAGAAAGTGGCTTTCAAACCTGCGTTTGGAGCAAAAAGAAAACGGAATCGTACCGAACATTGCTCCCGTTAACAATTCAGGCGGCATCATCAGCAAAATCATCCGCGGTTCGGCAGGATGGGGAGACGCTTCCGTAATCGTTCCCTGGGTGCTTTACAAGACTTACGGTGACGAAACCATCTTGCGTGAAAACTACGACATGATGAAAAAATGGGTGCTCTTTTGTAAAAAAAGAGCCTCTTCTACCCGACTTAAGAATCGCAAGAATCCTTATCACAAATATCTGGTCGATAAGGGCTTTCACTTCGGTGAATGGCTGGAGCCCGACATCTCTTCTATGGATGCGATGCGTTCGAATATGAGGAACGGTTCACCCGAGGTTGCCACGGCTTATTTCTTTTTGTCCGCAAGTCTTCTTTCAAAGATAGCCAAGATACTCGGAAATGACGCCGATTCCAAAGAGTTTGCAAAGTTTTCCAAAGGTGCAAAACAGGCATACCTGTTTACCTGTACCGACAATGGACGGATTCACTCCGACAGGCAATGTAACTATGTACGCCCCATCGCATTTAACCTGCTTGATGGCGAGCAAGCAAAGGCTGCCTGTGATGAACTCGCAGAGCTTATTAAGAAAAACAACTATCACTTAAACACCGGTTTTCTTTCTACTCCTTTCCTGTGCGGAGTTCTTGCGGATAACGGGCATGCCGACAGTGCATACAGGCTTCTGTTAAATGACACCTGCCCCGGCTGGCTTTATGCCGTGAAAAAGGATGCAACAACCATTTGGGAAACCTGGGACGGTGTTCGCGCCGATGGCACCGTACATGATTCCTTTAACCACTATTCCTACGGTTCAATCTCCGGCTGGCTCTTTGACGGAGTCTGCGGAATCAACCTTTCCGGTAAAACTTTCAACATTAAGCCTTCGGTAAATCCGGCACTGAAATTTGCCAAAGCCACATGGAAGTCGCCCGTCGGAACGATTGAAAGTTCATGGGAATATAAAGAGGGAAACGTTTATTTTTCTTTTTCGATACCTGCAAACATGAATGCCGCAATAATACTTCCGGACGGAGTCAAAAGGGAAGTTACGGCCGGCACATACGAATTTGAGTTAACGGAGGATCAATGCAAATGAACTTACCGAAAAATTTTTATATAGGAGCTTCCACAGCGGCTCACCAGGTCGAAGGCAACAATGTCCACAGCGACTGCTGGGCACTTGAAAATATTGCTCACAGTGATTACCTTGAAAAATCCGGTGACGCGGTCGACCACTATCACCGTTACGAAGAGGATATACGCCTGCTTTCGGAGGCCGGTTTAAATGCCTATCGTTTTTCAATTGAATGGGCAAGAATCGAGCCCGAGGAAGGAAAATTTGACGATACGGAAATCGAACACTACCGTGATGTAATCCTTACCTGCAAAAAATACGGTGTTGAGCCCGTCGTAACGCTCCACCACTTTTCAAGTCCCGTTTGGCTCATTAAAAAGGGCGGATGGGAAGCAGAAAGCACGCCCGATGACTTTGCCGCATATACCGAGTACGTCATCAAGAAATTGGGAAGCGAACTTCACTATGTCTGCACGATAAATGAAGCCAACATGGGGCTTCAGATTGCAGCCATAGCAAAGCGCTATATGAAGCAGATGCTTAAAAAGAAAAAGAAAAACGAAAGCACGGACGGTCAGGTTCAGATGGGTATGAACCTTGAGACCATGCTTAAAAACATGGCACTTGCGGGCAAAGAAAAGCTTGAAGCGGTAGGCACGAAGAAGCCTCAGGTCTTCCAGTCCATGCGCACGAAGAACGGCGACTTAATCATCATGAAAGCGCACGTAAAGGCCCGCGAGGTCATTAAGAAATATGCTCCGAATGTAAAGGTCGGAATTACTCTTTCACTCCATGACGTTCAGCCCATTGCAGGCGGTGAGAAAGAAGCCTCAAAAATCTGGGATGATGAGTTTACCCACTATCTTCCGTTTATCAAAGATGATGACTTCTTGGGAGTACAGAATTACACCCGGACTCTTGTATCACGTTCGGGCGACATAGGTGTTCCGGAAGGTGCAGCTGTCACGCAGATGGCCTACGAATTCTATCCCGAAGCTTTGGGGCATGTACTTAAAAAAGTTTCCAAGGACTTCAAAAAGGAACTGCTTATTACCGAAAACGGAATTGCCACAAACGATGATGAAAAGCGATGCGAATTTATCCGTCGTGCCATGCTCTCCGTTGAAGACTGCATAAAGGAAGGTATTCCGGTTACAGGCTACCTCCACTGGAGCCTTATGGACAACTTCGAGTGGCAGAAGGGCTTCTCTATGCATTTCGGTCTCATCGCCGTTGACAGAAGCGATATGTCGAGGCATCCGAAGGAAAGTCTTAAATTATTGGGAAGCTATTTAATAAACAATTAGGAGACTGCGTCTGTGAGAGAAATATTAAATTTTAACGATAACTGGTTTTTTGATAAGACAAGTGATATTCCGGATAAGCTGCCGGGCAGCTGGGAGAACGTTACTCTTCCGCACACCTACAATGCCCTTGACGGGCAGGACGGCGGAAACGATTACTACCGCGGAAGTGCAGTTTACTGTAAAAGCTTCAAAACTCCCGACAGTTTGGACGGTAAATGCGCCGTTCTTGAATTCGGCGCCGTCGGAATGACCGCCGACGTATATTTAAACGGCGAACTTATCGCCCATCACGAGGGAGGCTTCTCCGCTTTCAGAGTTGATATTACTGAGTACTTAAAGGCCGATAACCTTCTTTGTGTCAAAGCCGACAATTCGGACAGTGACAAAGTTTACCCTTCCAAGGCCGATTTTACCTTCTACGGCGGTATCACCCGCGACGTAA
>CAZCPW010000105.1:0-5298 GCA_964499925.1 uncultured Lachnospiraceae bacterium | reverse complement strand
CGAGGACACTATAAGAGAACTTCTTCAAGCTTAAAGATTAAAAGGGTACCAATGGTACCCTTAATTCATTTACAGGTAGGTAATATTATGATTCTTCAATTTGTGGGAGCCGACCATCAGGTTACAGGAAGTGCTCATTACGTAGAGGTTTGCGGCAAGAGAATGCTTGTCGATTACGGAATGGAGCAAGGCGGCATAGCATATGAGAGCAAGGGACTTCCGTGTAATGAAGCGGATATAGATTATGTGATACTGACGCATGCGCATGTCGATCACTCCGGAATGCTGCCGAAACTTTACGCAAGAGGCTTTAGGGGACAGATTTTTGCCACAAAGGCCACCTGCGATCTTTGTTCGATAATGTTAAGAGACTGCGCACACATTCAGATTCAGGAAGCGGAGTGGAAGAACAGGAAAAAGAAACGCGGTGCCGATTATGACGATGTCGAGCCTATTTACACCATGGAAGATGCGGACGGTGCGATTAAGTGCCTTGTTCCGTGCGGATACGGAGAGCTTATAAAGCTCTTTGACGGAATTGAAATCAGATTTACCGATGTCGGACATTTGCTTGGCTCTGCAAGCGTTGAGATGTTTTTAAACGAAGACGGGGTGCACAAAAAGATTGTTTTTTCCGGCGACATAGGCAACAAGAATCAGCCGCTTATAAAGGACCCCGAATATACCAAGTCGGCAGACTACGTGGTGATGGAGTCAACTTACGGCGACAGACTGCACGAAAAAGGTGAGGTTAATTCGATTACCGATTTGGCGGCAGTTATTCAAAGGACACTGGACCGCGGAGGAAACGTCATCATTCCGTCGTTTGCCGTCGGACGTACACAGGAGCTTCTTTATTTTATAAAGCTTATCAAGGAAAAAGAAATGGTCAAGTACCATGATTTTCCTGTCTATATGGATTCACCGCTTGCGGTTGACGCAACGGAAATCTTCCAGAAAAATATTTATGACTGCTTTGACGACGAAGCAATGAGGCTTGTCAGGGAAGGAAAGAATCCGCTGACATTCCCGGGACTCAAGCTTGCGGTTACGAGCGAGGAATCGAAAGCGATAAACTTCGACGAGGAGCCGAAAGTCATCATTTCAGCTTCCGGCATGTGCGAAGCAGGGCGTATCAGACACCATTTAAAGCACAACCTGTGGCGCCCCGAATGTACCGTTCTTTTTGTGGGATACCAGGCAGTGGGAACTTTGGGACGCACGCTTATCGAGGGCGCGGCCTCCGTTAAACTCTTCGGCGAGGAAATTTCGGTAAGGGCCGAAATAGATAAGCTTCCGGGTCTTTCCGGACACGCGGACAAAGACGGTCTTATAGAATGGCTTTCGAATTTCAGCGAGAAGCCGGACCGGGTTTTTGTGGTCCATGGCGACGATATGGCCTGTGAGGCTTTCACGGACTATGTTAACAGGGAAATGAAGATAAAAGCTTACGCACCGTTCAGCGGTACGGTATTTGACCTTGCAAAGAACGAATTTGCTTACGAAGCCGCACCCGAGAAAAAGAAAAAGAAGATTTTTACTTTTTCGGAAGCTTTCCAAAGACTTCTTGCGGCAGGTCAGCGCCTGATGAACGTTATTCAGAAAAATTCGGGACTCTCAAACAAGGATATGGCCAAGTTTACAAGCCAGGTAAACGAACTGTCGGACAAATGGGATATGTAGAGCTTGGGGATGAAAGTGTACCGATTGCGGAGCACACGCGCCTTATGCAACGTCTTATTTACGGTAAAGGTTCTTCCGGTATCGGAAGACTCGTGCCAAGTGATATCCCCCGCACACAATTGAAGATTTTGACAAAGAAAAAGGACTTCGAAATCGAAGTCCTTTTTTGTACTTTGCAGGATAATTCCCCACACTTAAATCAAATAACTCTTTGCTCATCCTAAATAATGAAAAGCTTATAATAAGCAAAACAATATATTAAAGAAAAGGCACTTAGTGTAGCTGATTAAGAGTGTATAAGATGTAGTACTAATCTTATAACTTGGTTACGTTCACTGCCTGAGGTCCCTTAGCACCATCAACTACGTCGAACTCAACTGCTGCACCTTCTTCAAGAGACTTAAAACCATCGGTGTTAATTCCTGAGAAGTGTACGAATACGTCCTTACCGGACTCGTCGCTGATAAAGCCATAACCTTTCTGGTTGTTGAACCACTTTACTGTACCTTTGTTCATTACAGATACCTCCACTTAATAAATACGTTGCTCTCGCAACAAGAAAAGAGTAGCACAAAGCCCCGAAAAAGTAAAGAAAAGTCTCAAATTTGCTAAAAGATTTTCTTTCTGTTAAAATGGTCAGGTATTATTGCATTTAGGGCTTATTATGGCAAAGAAAAAAAGAAGGATAAAAAAACATTATACTATTGCCGTAACCAGCGACAATTCGGTTGAAAAGACCAAATATTATCGCTCAAGGTTTAATATTTTCAAGGTTTCGACCCTTACGACAGTTTTGATTGTTATCATAGGAGTGTGCCTGACGGCCTTTGAATTCCATGAGATCAATCAGATGAATTCAAAGTTAAAGGAGTTAAAGGACATCATTTCCGAACAGGACGAAATGATTACGGAACTTGAAAATGACAAGGCAGAGCTTACCAGTCGCAATGAGATTTTGGACAACACGATTGCGATGACTTTGGAAGAGCAGGAGAAGGCTCAGGAAGAAGATGATAAAAAACACCTTCCGACAGGTTTCCCTCTGACGGGATCCGCAAAGGTTGTGGATATTTCGGTAATGGATGAGCCGGAGGAGGAACTTGCGGGACATTTCAATTATGATGTCGGCGATGCCTACACCACGGAACCTGAAAAGGCCGTAGAGGAAAATCCCATCGCGGTTTTTGAAATGTCGACAATTTCGGATGTCGTGGCAACTGCCACGGGTACGGTTATTGCGGTGAGCGAAGACGATATTTTCACAAGGCGTGTCACGATTGATCACGGAAACGGCTATGTCACCATCTATCGTAACAATCAGGACGCCAAGGTAAGTGTGGGAGACGAGGTCGTTAAAGGAACCATTTTGTTCGTAGGCGGAGAGTCAAACATATATCTCGGTTATCAGATTACCTACGAAGGCGAGTATATAGATCCCTTTGATATCATTTCAATCGAAGGTTAAGGAGGAAACATGGGAAAGAAGAGAGACGAATACGTATTAAACAGAGTAAACAGTGTCATCGGAAAAGGAACTGTTTTCGAAGGAATAATTTCCACAAAGGAAACCTTGCGTGTTGACGGACTCGTAAAGGGAACCATTAATTCCGAAGGAACGCTTGTAATCGGAAACGGCGGCAAGGTTGAAGGAACCATCAATACCGTAAATGTTTTGGTGGGCGGAAATGTTGAAGGCGAAATCTTTGCTTCAAACAAGGTTGAGGCAAATCCTACCGGACGGATCATGGGAAGCATCCATACAAAGAATCTGATTGTCGATGAAAAGGCTATTTTCCAGGGAACCTGTGAAATGCTGCCTGAAAACGGCGAAGAAACGGACACGGAAGAAATTAAAGAGCAGTAAATCGGAAATTTGAAACGCAAATTCACATATACGCAAAAAAGACCTGCCAACCGGCAGGCCTTTTTAAAAAAGTTTTATTCACCCAGTCTTGTAAATACCAAATCGTAGCCGTCGTTTCCGTAGTTTAATGAGCGGTTGACGCGGCTGATGGTAGCGGTGGAAGCACCGGTCTTTTCGGCTATTTCCATATATGTCTTTCCGGACCTAAGCATCGAAGCAACTTCAAAACGCTGGGAAAGAGAAAGAAGCTCGTTTACGGTGCACAAATCTTCGAAAAAACTGTAACACTCTTCATTGTTCTCAAGTGATAAAATTGCATCAAAAAGATGGTCGACGGCCTCTGTTTTGATCTTTTTGTTCATGTTAAAGACCTCCCGGCTGAAACCCCTTCAGCGATGAATATTTTAACATACTAAAACTTTAAAGTAAAGAAGAAAGAAATAGCAAACAAAACCTTGAGAAGTGGTATTTAAAACGTTATACTAAGTATCGGACTTTCAAACAAAGCCTTAGGGGCTGCATTTAAAAAATGGTAAAAGTGACTTTATGACAATAGATACGGATGACCTTTTAAACAGCATCATCAAAACTTTCGGTCGCATGAAATACATCACTCCGGACGAGATTCCGGATATTGACCTGTATATGGATCAGGTTACGACCTTTATGGATGAACATCTTAAGTCAAGCACGCGAATTCAGACCGATGAAAAGCTCATGACTAAGACAATGATTAACAATTATGCGAAAAACGATGTAATTCCTCCGCCGGTTCGCAAGAAATATACCAAGGAACATGTTTTGGTGTTAATTATTGTTTATTACTTTAAGAGTATACTCCAAATCAACGATATAAAAGATTTAATTAAACCGGTTACGGACAAGTTCTTTGGCAACGGATGTGACTTTGCCATTGAAGATATATACAATGAAATATTCTCCGACAAGAAGGATCAGCTTGATAAGATTCTGGAAGATGTGAAGTCGGAGTATGAAGAATCACTTACAAAGTTTAAAGATGCACCCGAAGACGACAGAGAATACCTTGAGCTATTCTCCTTTGTTTGTGCGTTGGGGTGTGATGTTTTTGTAAAAAAACTTCTTATTGAGAAGATTGTGGATTCACTCAGAGCTCACAAAGCCGAGGACGGACAAAAGGAAAATAAGTATGATATGATGCCTGAAAAGGCAAGAAAATAACTTTTATATGGGTACTTACAAGGGAGGCGGAGTATGCAGTTAAGTGATTTGGAAAAGTTCGGTTTTAATGTATCCGAAGCGTTGGAACTGTGCGTAGGCGATGAGGACATTTACAGAGAAGTTTTGAAAACCGCATACGAAGAGGGCCAGGAGAAACTTCCTCTTTTCAAAGATTTGATGGAAAAAGAAGATTTTAACAGATACATCATTGAGGCACACGGCCTCAAAAATGCCGCAAAACAGATCGGAGCTCTGGAACTTTCGGAGATAGCAAAGGCTTCCGAACTCGAAGGCAAGGCGGGGCATATAGATTTTCTGAAGGAAAATCACGAAAAACTCATGTCAAAATATGCCGAAGTGGTGGATATCCTCGGAAAGCTTTCGGCATAAACAAAATACTTGTATAGAAAAGGCAGCCCATTGGACTGCCTTTTTGCTATATAGGAAATTGCTTCGCAATCCCCTATATAGCAAAAAAGGCACTACGTGCCATTGATGCGCACTCGCGCGATGGGAAAATGTCGCTAACGCGACCGCGCGAGACGCCGGAG
>CAZCPW010000104.1:0-5325 GCA_964499925.1 uncultured Lachnospiraceae bacterium | reverse complement strand
TAATTTCTTTTGTGGGTGGATTTTTCCCGGCTATTCAGAATTCGGACTCCGCGGCATATTATAATCCCGCATATGGATTTATGAACTATGAAAAGCCATATTTATGGTACATTTTCATGCTTTTGTTAGCAGCATCGGTTATCCTGTGCTCTGTTAAATTAGAAAAATTCTCCATTATAACAACCGGCTTAAGTGCTGTTATATATGGGATTACATATTATGATATCTGTTCTCTTCATGGGGCGAAGGGAATGGAAAACGGTCTTGCAGGTACGCTTGTTATTATCGGTACGATTATCGGTGTACTCGGTACTTTCTTAAATCTCTCCGAACGTATCAACCAGAAACGTTTAAAGAGCGGCGAACTTGACTTTAAGTACAACGGCAATAAATCCGTGTGGAAGAGAATGTGGCTTTACAGATGGTTCTACGTAATGTTCATTCCCGTATTTATAATGGTAATTCTCTTTAACTACCTGCCTATGCTTGGCCTAAGGTATGCATTTACGGACTACATCGCAGGTAAGGAGGCTACCTATGTAGGTATCAAGCAGTTTGTAAACATGTTCGGTCTTACCGAGCTTGCAAAGCTTTCCAGTAAGCACTTCCTCGCAGCATTTAAGAATACGCTTATTCTTTCAATTACAAAGTTGTTCTTAAATACTTTTGCCGCAGTTGTTATTTCACTTTTACTCAATGAAATCGTTAATATTCATTTCAAAAAGACGGTTCAGACAATTATCTATCTGCCTCACTTCATGTCCTGGGTTGTTACGGCATCCATCTTTAAGATGATTCTTGCTTCTTCCGACTCGGGTCTTGTAAACCAGTTCTTAACGCAAATCGGTGCAATTGATAAGCCTATTGAATTCCTTACACAGAATTCAAGCTGGATAGTTGTTTACTACATCGTAAATCTTTGGAAGGATACAGGTTGGGGAACAATCCTCTTCTTGGCAACACTTTCGGGAATCAGCCCGGATCTTTATGAAGCTGCCGACATCGACGGAGCCGGAAGATGGGCAAAGATGCGTTATATCACGCTTCCCGCACTTGCAAATACCATTATTACGGTATTCATCCTTAACCTCGCAAAGGTTATGAATCTGTTTGAATCAGTATTCGTTATGTATAATGCTTCTGTATATGATGTATCTGACGTTATTCAGACATATATTTACAGACAGTCCTTCATGACAGGTGCTCCCAACTACGGGTATACCACAGCGGTTGGTTTGTTTAGGTCATTAATCGGATGCATCCTCGTCCTTCTTTGCAATAAGGCAAGTAAGAAGGTCAGAGGCCGTGGCATTATTTAAGGGAGGTGCATGATATGTCAAAGACTGCTTATGTAAAGAAAAAGCAAAAATTAAAGCCCTTTCAGATTGTTAACGTAATAATTTTCATCCTGGTTTCAATATTTATTCTTATTCCTATTTGGAAGGTTTTGGTTGACTCCTTTGATGCGGCTGCAGGATACGGTATGAGATTCTGGCCGGCAAAGTTCACCGGTGAAGCCTACAAGATGATTGTTACGAGAGATGATTTGTACAGACCGTTCCTTATTTCGTTACTTGTTACGATTGTAGGTTCAATAATGGGTCTGACACTTTCGACACTCGGTGCTTATGTACTCATTCAGTGGGAGATGCCCGGCAGAAACTTATTTTCATGGTTCTTGTTGTTCACCATGCTGTTCTCCGGCGGTATGATTCCCACATACATGGTTATGAAGAACTTAGGCCTTACAAATACACTTTGGTCGGTAATTCTTCCGTTGAGTATCAACATTTACAACTTAGTACTGATGCGTAACTTCTTTGAAGGTATTCCGGTTTCACTGTTTGAATCGGCAAAGCTCGACGGATGTTCGCCTATGGGAATCTTCGGAAGAATTGTTCTTCCTCTTTCCAAGGCTGCAATTGCATCTATCGGACTTATGTTTGCCGTAACCTTCTGGAACGATTACACAAACTTCAAAATTTACATTACCGACAATAAGCTCTTCAACTTCCAGATGAAGCTTCGTGCAATGGTAATGGACAACGACCTGCCTACGGATGACGGCTCCGTTTCCACAAACACTATTCAGAATGCAAGTATTATTGTTGCAATTATACCTTTCATGATTCTTTATCCTTTCTGCCAGGATTACTTCGTAAAGGGTGTAAATGTCGGAGCTGTAAAGGAATAATTTAAATTGTTTCGAGATCAAGTCTTAGGCAAAGCTTAAGACTTGATTTGCGTTAAAGTATAGGGGATGCTTCATTAATCATACAATTTATAAGCATTTAAAGAGGCAATATGAAATTCCTTAAATTAATAAAAAAAGAAAAAAACATCGATCTGATACTGAATGGGAATATTTTTAAAGCTCTTATGAGCCTTGCAATTCCCGTAATGATCAACAGTTTTCTTCAGACCATGTACAATCTTACGGATACCTTTTGGCTCGGAAGATTGGGAACGGATGAACTGGGAGCAATAAATCTTGTTTCTCCGGTACAGAGTATTGTGGTAAATTTCGGATCGGGTATTACGGTCGCCGGTTCGGTGCTCATAGCAAGGTATGTCGGGGCCAAGAAATTTGAAGAGGCCAGAAAGATGGCCAATCAGATTTTTGCCTGTGCCATGATTTTCTCCGTAGTCTGTGCAACACTTCTGGCGTTGTTTACACCGGCTATAGTTACCTGGCTCGGAGCAGAAGGCGATTTAAAGACTTACGCTATAAAGTATCTGCAGCTTGTCATCCTGGATATGCCGTTTCTTTATACGGTAAATATATATGCATCGGTCAATCAGGCTCAGGGCGATACGGTACGTCCCATGCTTTTAAACCTGATCGGTATCACGATAAATATGATATTCGATCCGCTCTGCATAGTGATCTTCCATATGGGTGTGCAGGGTGCGGCACTGGCGACGGTATTTGCAAAGGCCGTTCCCGCGGGGATAGCTTTCAGGATGCTCAATAAGGCCGATATGCCTGTACATCTTGAATTAAAGAAACTTAAATTTGAAAAAGAAAAATTAAGTGACATTCTGACTGTCGGACTTCCCTCCGCAATAGGCGGTTCCACGATGCAGTTTGGTTTCTTACTCATGAGCAAGAACGTCCTTGAGTACGGAAGCACGGCAATGGCAGCTTACGGTATCGGAAACAAGGTAAACGGGTTGATCACGCTTCCGGTAAACGGAATCGGATCAGCGGTTGCTACAATCGTCAGCCAGAACCTCGGAGCCGGAAAGCTTGAGAGAGCAAAGAAGACCTATCTTGAAGCAATGGGATTTGCAATTGTCTTCCTACTGGTCGGAGGATTCATACTTTCAAGAACACCTATATCAAAGGCTATTGTAAGTGTGTTTACCACGGATGAAGATGTAATCGTTCTTGCGACTGAGTTTTTCTCAATACTTGCTTTCTGGTGCTTCACAAACGGCGTTTACAATCCGACGCTTGGACTGTTCCAAGGCTCGGGGCATACTGAGGTTACTATGGCGGTTGATGTCATCAGACTTTGGGGCTTCAGATTTGCAACCCTTTATTTCTGCGAAAGGGTTCTTAATATGGGCGTTGAGAGCATCTGGTACTCGGTTGTGGTCAGCAACGGACTTGCGGCTTTGTGCCTGTTTATAGTTTATCTGACAGGCTACTGGAAGAAATCACGAATTAAGGATTAAGGTGAGGATTATGCAAAATTTTAATGACTGCCTTGACAGGCAAATAGAATTAATAAACGGTAAAGAAAAAATCACTTTGGAAGATGCTGTTTACCTTCTGAGCTTTAAGAATATGTACGATGCAAGCGGAGAAAAAAAGTACCTTGATGCTGTCGTAAAAGCTTGTGATAAGTGCATAGACGGAGAGGGTAATTTGACTACCGACAACAGAGATCTCGGAAGAATTTTATTCTATGCTTATGACAAGACAAAAGAAGACAAGTATCATATCGGCTTTGACAACCTTATGGTGAAAGTAAAGAAGATCGATATGGCTTCCTTTAATGCAAAGGAGCAGCTCCTTTCGATGCCCTTCTTAATGGGCTTTACTTCAAGATTTGAAAAGAAAGAGCATTATATTGATATTGCTTCTTTCCTTGAAAGTTACAATCCCAAGGATGATGAGCTTGATATTTATTTGTGCACCCTTGTCGACACAATTGGCGTAATGAGCATGGAAATTTATGAGCATTACAGAAAGCTTCAGGATTTGTACAAGGTTAATCTTAAAAAACTTATTAATTCGGGCAGGGAGCTTTCTTTTTACGCATATTACTCACTTTTGAAGGCAATTAACCTAAACCTTGTACTGAGAGATAAATATAAGGACTTTGCGATGCAGGGATTTATAAAGAAATCCGTGAACGTCGACGATGCAATACTCGGAAGCGCATATTCCCATTATCTGATTGCATCCAAGGAGGATTGACATGAATATTGAGATTAAATTACTGTCCGCAAGAAGTATTACCTTTGTGCTTAACGATTGCGGCATTTACAATACAGATGAGAAATATTCCGTTTATCTTAATTCTAAGTTCGTAAAGGAAACGGATACGGTTGTAAACAGCCTCTTTCATTTAAAGCCCGATACGGACTATGAACTTACGATAAAAAAGGGCAGTGAAAATGTTTGCAGCACATCATTTCATACAAAGTATGAGTTTGTAACACTTAATGTAAAGGACTTCGGCGCAAAGGGCGACGGAAGAAGTGACGATACGAAGTATATTCAGGCGGCAATCTTAGCCTGCCCGAAGGATTCGCGCGTGCTCATTCCGAGAGGCGTTTACCTTTGCACAAGCCTTTTCTTAAAGAGCGATATCAGTATTGAAATAGAAAAGTTCGCTGAAATTAAGGCTATCACCAAGAGAGAAGAGTACGTAAAGCTTCCAAGCGTTATTGAAAGTTATGATGAGGAAAAAGAATATATCCTCGGAACCTGGGAAGGCAATCCGCTTCCTATGTTTGCCGCAATCATAATGGGTGTAAACGTATCAAACGTTATTCTTTACGGTGAAGGCGTTATAAACGGAAACGCATCCAAGGATGACTGGTGGCATCAGCCCAAGGTTATGAGAGGAGCTTTCAGACCGAGACTGTTCCACATCAATTCCTGCGAAAATATCTATTTACAGGGCCTGACCTTTACAAACAGCCCGTCTTGGACCTTACATCCTTTCTTTAGCAACAATTTGGGCTTTTATAACCTGTTGGTCATGAATCCGGCTGTTTCTCCCAATACCGACGGACTCGACCCCGAATCGTGCAAGAATGTCGAGATAATGGGTGTTCATTTTTCTTTGGGCGACGACTGCATTGCGG
>CAZCPW010000103.1:0-5333 GCA_964499925.1 uncultured Lachnospiraceae bacterium | reverse complement strand
AAGCTTGAGCTTAGAGGCGCAGCCGTTCGGCCGAAGCAACGCGAGGTCGAACATCATTAGATTTACGTCCAACTGATTAACAAAATGCACAGACCAAACACGGACGGGCTAAAATGTAAAGTTGAATATGAATTAGCAAACAATAGTTATCTCCCAATATAAACGTTTCTCTCCCAAAATCACATTGATTAAGCGGTAATGGTGTAAAACCATTACCGTTTTTGCGTGCCTACAACAGAAAAGTTTGGCCAAAATCGTTCTTTTTCCATAACTTAAGTTTGCTATACAAACTTTGAAGAGACAGTTAAAATGGAATTAACAAAACGATAGTTCATATGGTGAATGGGAAGATGACTAAAAAAGAGAAACAGGTATATCCGCGATCCAGAAAAGAAATGCTTCGCATCATTAAGACTGCGGAAAAAGAAGGGAATTTGCCGGAGGTTGCATTGGAAGAGTTTACGATGCATCCGTTTTCCATGCCTGCACTGTGGGATTGCCGTGAATATATCTTTCGGATAGATTGGGAGAAATGTGAAAAGACTCCGCTGCTTATTTCTCTTCTTGCTTTGCTTTCTGCCATGGACGGAAAGCTTGATGAGGCTAAGAAATATGTAGATACTTTGGGAGAAACTCCAAAACGTTGGAACCCTGAAAATTTTAACGTCAATAATTTCTGCCGAATCAGTACGGAACTGGTCATGCCGTATACGGAAGATTTTAAGTTTCTGCGAATCGTGTTCTTTCTCATAAAGGTCGGTGCGGTACCGATTAAAAGCCTTACCCTGACGGCATGTCGTCCGAGTATCATAAACGGATTTCGCGATTTTACAAGATTCGGACCCTGCCTGGAACATTACGGGGATACCATTTCGGAAATGGTTGAGAAAGTGTACGGAAGCGGCGGAAAGGGCGTGTATGAAATTAGCCTTGCGGAATGGTATTACCAGAATAATAACTGCTTTCAGGCACTTGTGCTTGTGACGGGAACAATACCGCTCATGGAGTTGGAGGAGGATATGCGTTGCCTGTTCGTGGCATTGGCTCTGCAGATAAAGATTCTTCTTATGAACGGGCAGACGAAGACGGCCAAGCCGTTAGTGGAGAAGATTCGCGACAGGATAAATGAAACCGGGTGGGAAGAACTGACCAGCAGCCTGAATGCTTTTGAGTGCCTTGCCGCTTGCTACGACGGACGACTTGACGAGGTTAGAAAGTGGCTTGAGGAAACGGCTCCGGATGAAAATGCGGGCATCTACATGATGGACATATATGCCTATCTGATAAAGGTGCGCTGCTATTTACAGACGGGAAAATACATGGTTGCTCATGTGCTGGTAAAACAGCTTATCAATCTGTTGACACCGGGAAAGCGTCATATGGATTTGTGCGAGTGCTATATGCTCTCCGCCATTATTTTCTATAAAGCAAATGACGGTAAGCACTTTTGCGAGGAAATGGAAAAAGCTCTGAAAATAGCAAAGAAGTACAATTATATCCGCTTGCTTGCGGATGAAGGAAAATGCATGTCACAGATGGTGGCTTTATATCAGGAAGAAAAGGGAGCGGATGATTTTACCAATCTGATTCATGAGCTTGCAACGGAAGTCGGGGTACATTTCCCCGACTACCTAAAATCTCCGGCGGAGTATTATGAACCGCTGACTGCTACGGAGAAGACGATACTGTGTCTGATGGCGAAGGGGATGGGCAATGACGAGATTGCCAATAGAATAGGTAAAAAGACCGGAACCGTGAAGTTCCACACCAACAACATTTTTCGTAAACTTCAGGTTCAGAACAGACAACAGGCGGTTAATCGCGCCAGGGAAAACAATTTGCTGTAAAAAGAAAAAAACAGTGGGTCGGGCAGGAAAAAGACCTGCTAAAAGATATGGAGGGGTAAATTTGAAAAAGGTTTGGATAGGGCTTTCAATTGCCTGTGTTTTAATTGGCGTGATAGGAACGGCAGAAGACGTGATGTCGGGAACCTCCTTTGATGAGGCAGGCGTCATACTTGTTTTCTTTGGATTTTTTGCGGCGTTATTTGCATGGCTTGCGTGGCTTTGGAGGATTCGTTCACCGTTAAAGCGCACGTCGGAACAACTTGGAGCGATGGCGAACACGATAAAGGCAAACAGTGAAGCCAATAGGAAACTGTCAAAGCCGTTAAAGCGCCGTATGTGGAGGTACCGCATTGCAGGTGCGATTGTTGCAATCGCCGGAGTATGGATGTGGGTAGCCGGAGATTGGGAGACGGTCTGGATCGCAGTCGGAACGGTGGTACTTATTATCGGAGGCGCTGTATTTATGATGGGTTCGCCGTCCGACTATAATTCCGGGACGGATGCGATGACAATGATCGGCTTTGACAGGAAGTTTAAAATAGAGGAGTTTTATCAGGCGTTCAAGGAAGTAGATACGCCCTTGGGTTCCGCATGGCTTGGACGTTTCATCTCTTCGCCTTATGATTCATTGATATTCGGACCGGATACCGGAGGACAGTATATCTATTTCTACTTGAATGGCAGTGGAAATACCGGTTATATCGGATATTCTTTCCTGAAAAATTTCATCAGTGAGAGGTTGGCAGAGCCGATTTATCCGCCGAAGGAGGATTTAGGAGAGGATACGGCGGGGCATCTTTGCTACCATACAGACGTGTTCTTTTTCAGAGATTGGCTTAAGGAGTGCATCGAACAGTATGCAAGGACGGGGCAACCGTTGCCGTTTAAGGATTCAAACCCTTCGGAGGTTTATACCTTTACGGAGAACTTTAAACTTACGGGACAGAATTTTGAGGTGCGGGATGCATATCAGAATACGGTTTACATTGTGGATGGAACGTTCCCCCTCGTCAACCTGCGTATTTTTGACATAGATGATAATGAAATCTTCAGGATGACAAAGGAAATCGGCCATGCGCTTGCTACCTACAGCTTCTACTATAAGGGTGAGCCTTACGGAGTGCTTGAGAAGCAGTTTACGTTTGTACGCGATAAATTCGCAATGAATACAAAGGACGGAAAACTGGAACTTATCGAGTATGCCGGAACGGTAGGACACAATTTCAGGGTAATGATGAACGGCAGGCTTATCGGCGCAATCATGGACAATATGGATATTACTATCAGAAACGTGCTATGGGACAATTCGTTCCTGGTTGTTTTTGAAAAAGAATATCTGCCGCTTGTGACGGCTATGGCGGTCATGGTGACAAGAGAGCTTGCCCGTGACGAGGAAGGCGGATTAACAAACCGTACAGGCGGAATAACGGACATCGTATAAGGGAGGATATTTACAAATGAAAAGAATAGGACTGAAGGGATTACTTCTGACAGGAGCTATGGCAACGATGCTGTGCGGCTGCGTCGAACCTGTGGAGACAATTTCCGACGCACAGGAAGCCAAGGAAGCAATGAACGGAGCTTCAAACATCTACATGGAAGGGGATTATGATGACGTAAACCAGGAAACGGACATTTTGGCGGATGGAGTGAATGCCGGCAGAATGGAGGAGTCGGGATTTCTTGACACGAAATGGACGGTCACGGCGGGCGACGAAACGTGGTTTTACGTGAAGTTCGTGACGGACGAGCCTATCAATGAGGATCCGGAAGGTTATACCTGCTCGACGACATATGGCTATTATGATGCGAATGACAACTGCCTTGGGTATGCACAGCAGCGCGCAACATTAGGCGATGACAGCATGGGATATTATTACTATTTCATGGATGCGGAGCAAAATCTGAAGAATTACCTCATGGAGGAAACGGGGAAGTACTTTACAGACCTTGACGGCAATGTGATTGCGGAAGCATACAGCGACAATGAAGCCATTGGTAACGGCTGCAGTATACAGATAAATATGGCAGAGGGCTGCGATACACAGATAGACTTTATGGCTAAGCTGATAATGTACCTGGAGCAATATGATGAAATGAAATCCTGGTACAGCGAATAGATAAAGAAAAATTGATTCTTATGTAACACTTAAATCTGCTTATCGGTGCAAACTGCAAATTCAGTACGTAAAAATGTGTGTAAAATGAAAAATAAAAGTATAAAAGGAGGATTTATATGGGATTTGGAGAAATGTTGGGTGTAAAAAATATCAAGTTGGAGTTAAAAGGAAACTATCCTTCAATGCAAGAACTCTATGAGGCAATAAAGGATGTTAAATTTGAGGCAGGTGTTCCGGAGTTAAAAAAGCACGGTTTAAATACCTTAATTGTATTTCCACCGTTAGACCGCAACAATCAGGTTTGGATTTCCGGAGTCAAGGGGAAGTATACCGTTATGCGCAGTACTGAGGTAGCAGGCCTTGATAATGTGGCAAAGAATGCAGCACTTGAAGCATTGACAGACGGTTGGAGCAACTTGAGTGCAGCTTTCGGAGACAAGAAAAAACGCTGCATGGAACTGGTAGAAATTACCGCTAATGAAATTAAGGCAGCAGGAATTTAGAAAAGTTAAATTAACAGCAAAAACAGATAAGCAGATTTGAATGTTACATAAGAAATGAATAAGGGAAAATTAAATAATAAAAAGCGTTCCGTAAATCGTAAACGGAACGCTTTATTAATTTAAAATTATTTCGGTCTGACGGTTAATCTTTTAATTAAGCCGTTTTCATCGGCTTCCCTGACGGTGGCAATTGCCATGACGTTGTATCCGCCGAAGTTTGCAATGAACTCGGCCTGCTCATCGTTTGCCACAACCGCATCAAAGATTGAATAGCGGCGGAAACCGAACTTGTTGCGGAAGAACATGTTGATGGCTTCTCTTCCGTAGATGTGGTACTCCTGCTGGGAAGCGGAGGCAGTACAATAGTCTACCAGGATTCCGTCGGGGGTAAATAAATCCGCAAGCCCCGCAAAGTCTTTATTTTCCATAGCTTCTACATATTTTTCGATAGGTTTCATGATAGGCTCCTCCTTAATATACTTTCTCTGAATTTAACAGTGCATCGGTGCCGCCGTCTACGAACATGATGTTTCCGTTTACACCTCTTGCCGAATCGGATGCAAGAAATACCATTACTTCGGCAATTTCAGCAGGATCCATCAGACATTCCTGACCGTACTTGGTGGGGATGGGAAGTGCATTTAATGCCATTTTTGCGGTAGTACTCATGGTGGCGGTCATTGCGGTATGAACATTTCCGGGGGCAACGGCGTTAATGCGGACTCCGTTTGCAGCCCAGGTAGCCGATACTCTGCGGACCCATCTTGCCAGAGCATATTTGGTGGATACATAGAGACTGTTGCCTACCGAGAGGTTAGTGGAATCCATAGGAGCCACCAGACTTAAAACTCTCTTTTCATCTC
>CAZCPW010000102.1:0-5361 GCA_964499925.1 uncultured Lachnospiraceae bacterium | reverse complement strand
CAGACTCGACGAAAAGTCGATTAAGAGATCCGGAATGGATTACTGGAAGGATTTAGACCTTACGACTTATATTAATTATGAGGATTTTTTGAAAAAGAACCCCGGTGCGAGGATTTGGTATGCGACCACAAAGGCCGAGAAGGTCTATACCGAAGCGGATTTTAAAGAAGACGACTTTATAATGTTCGGAAAGGAATCTGCAGGGATTCCCGAAGAAATTCTTGTGGACAATAAGGACTTCTGTATCAGAATTCCCATGAAAGCAAAGATCAGATCTTTAAATCTTTCAAATTCCGCGGCGATAGTGCTTTATGAGGCGCTAAGGCAGCAGGGCTTTGAAGATCTTGAGAGCATAGGAGAGCTTCACAGACTTTCATGGAAGGACTAACCAAGCGGAAAAAGAAAATCCGCGATGAGAGTAAGTATTAACAGATGGCAGGGATAGTAGGCATAAAAGAAATATTTCATGCTTTTTCCCTTCTGCCCGTTATATCTGCGTATCAGCGGCAGATCCAAAAGAGCGAAAATCTCTATATACGAAGAAAATACAAGCGGAACAACGGAGAGCGCAAAGCTCTTCGTTTTTTTATCCTTAAATGCATAGGCAACCATTATCGCGAACACGCCCATTGAGCCGTAGTCGGTCATGAAGACGTCGGCAAAAACGGCAAGAAGAGTCGTCACAAAGAGGGATAGGGCACACTGACTCAGAGCAAGGAAGGAATTTTTGAGATTCATGTAAATCAGTACAATGGCAACCGAAGCAATAGTCAGCGCACATATGACGATAATGGAGCGTAAGTCGGTATAGTCCCTTCCGAAGTTGGAGGCAAAGTTGATAAAGCAAATCCCGAGATACGCGCCAAGTATGGCGGAGCTTAAAATCACACTGATATATCCCAAAACCGCAGGGACATTCTTTTCGTGAATAAACGAGGAAAACATCATTCCGAGGAACCCCAAGAGAAGCGTAAAGAAAACGTTCTGATAGGTGGGATACAAAATCTCATGGGAAAAGGCAAGGTTAAAGGGAACCTCTGCAATAAACGCAAACAGGAAGAGCCTGACGGCATACCTTTTCTTTGAGTGCGTATGCATAAAGCCTTCTACCAACAGGAAAATGAAAAGCGGAAAAGCAAGACGCCCGATGCATCTTAATGCAAAGTAAATGTTGTACATTAATGTGCTTGTGCCGCTGATTCTTTCAAGTACGATTGCCGCGAAATGGTCAATGGTCATCGTCACAAGTGCAATCATTTTGAGGCCGAAGCCGGTTATCTGCTTTTTAGAGGGGGTTTCTTTTTCCATGTTTAAGGTCCTTTCACGTCGTGCCTCTAAATTTTTACATAAGGTAAAAGGAACGTCAACATTAAAGTAAGAAAGTGACCTGTTTTCAAATGAAATTCAATTGACAGTGAACCTGAAAAAAGACTATCCTATTTTTAAAGTAAAAGGGACTCAAGGAGGAAACATGGGTTACACGGATAAAGAAATTGCAAAGCTGATTGAAGATGGCAAGAGCGTCCTCGGAATCGAATTCGGGTCGACGCGTATTAAGGCGGTTTTGGTCGATGACAGAAATACTCCCATAGCGCAGGGAAGCCACGACTGGGAGAATCATCTGGAGAACGGCATCTGGACCTATCCGCTTACGGAGATTCACGAGGGCCTCAGGGATTGTTATGCGGACCTTAAACAGAACGTACATGATAAATACGGAATAAGCCTTAGGAAGCTTAAGGCAATCGGCATCAGCGCCATGATGCACGGATACCTTGCTTTTGACAAGGACGGTAAGCTTCTGGTGCCTTTCAGGACTTGGAGAAATACCATCACCGAGGAGGCTTCGAAGAAGCTCACCGAGGAGTTTAATTACAATATTCCTCAGCGTTGGAGCATCGCACACCTTTATCAGGCAATTTTGAATAAAGAACCTCACGTAAAGGATATCGCATCGCAGACCACGCTCGCAGGCTACATTCATAAGTGCCTTTCAGGCAAGAACGTGATGGGTATCGGAGAGGCATCGGGCATGTTCCCGATTGACCCCGCTACCAAGGATTTTGATGCTGAAATGGTAGCAAAGTTTGACAAGCTCCTTGAAAAAGAAGGTCTTTCCTATAAGCTCAGGGACATCTTCCCCACCGTAACGGTTGCGGGTGAAGATGCAGGTACGCTTACCGAGGAAGGGGCAAAATTCCTCGACGCAAGCGGCGAGCTTGAACCCGGTGCCCTTTTGGCTCCCTGTGAAGGCGATGCCGGAACCGGAATGGTTGCCACAAATGCCGTGAAGGTCAGAACCGGAAACGTATCTGCGGGCACGAGCGTGTTTGCAATGGTAGTTCTTGAAAGCAAGCTTAAAAGGTTTACAGGGAGATTGACCTCGTCACGACTCCCGCAGGCGACCTTGTGGGTATGGTTCACTGCAACAACTGCACCTCCGACCTGAATGCCTGGGTAAACTTATTCAAGGAATCTCTTGAAGCCTACGGCGTAGAAGTTGACATGACGAAGCTTTTCTCCGTTCTTTATAATAAGGCGCTTGAAGGTGACAAGAATTGCGGCGGTCTTATTTCCTTTAACTATTATTCGGGCGAGGGCGTAACCGGCCTGGATGAGGGACGTCCGCTTTATGTGCGCGAGCAGAACGCAAATATGAATCTTGCAAACTTCATGAGGACGCATCTGTATTCGTCACTTTCAACCCTCAAGCTCGGATGCGATATCATGTTCAAGGAAGAGGGCGTAAAGGTAGATTCGATTACCGGTCACGGCGGCCTGTTTAAGACAAAAGGAGTCGGACAGAAGATTCTGGCAGCAGCACTTAACGCACCTGTTTCCGTAATGGAAACAGCCGGTGAAGGCGGAGCCTGGGGAATGGCAATCCTTGCTTCCTACAGGGCAGATCATGCGGCAGGTGAGTCTCTGGCAGATTATCTTGACAGTAAGGTATTTGTCGGTATGGAAAAAGAAACTGTTGCACCCGATGCAGCCGATGTAAAAGGATTTGACGAATTCATTGAAAGCTATAAAAAGGCTTTGGCTGTTGAAAGATCGGCAATCGAAGCTGTGAGATAAAGGAGTCATTATGCTTGAAGAGTTAAAAAAAGAGGTTTATGAAGCAAATATGCTGCTTCCCAAGTACAGCCTTGTGACCTTTACCTGGGGAAACGTGAGCGGAATTGACAGGGAAAGCGGTTTGTTTGTAATAAAGCCGAGCGGAGTCGAGTATGAAAAGCTCACACCCGATGACATGGTAGTGGTGGATTTAAATGGGAAAAAGGTTGAAGGCCGTTTCAATCCTTCTTCGGATACGCCCACTCATTTGGAGATTTACAAGGCGTTTCCGAATATCGGCGGAATCGTGCACACTCATTCTTCTTATGCCACGAGCTGGGCTCAGTCGGGGCTTAATATCCCTTGTTACGGCACGACGCACGCGGACTATATTTACGGAGATGTGCCCTGCTTAAGATGTCTTACCAAGGAAGAAATTGATGAAAACTATGAGACCAATACGGGCCTTTTGATCGCAGACTACTTCAAAGACAAGGATTATGAGGCAGTTCCCTGCGTGCTTTGCAAGAATCACGGCCCCTTCACCTGGGGCAAGGATCCTCATGAGGCTGTTCACAATGCCGTGGTACTCGAAGAAGTGGCAAAGATGGCATACAGGACAAGGCTTATCAATCCCGAGGTAAAGCCCGCACCGCAGGAACTGATGGACAAGCACTATTACAGAAAACACGGTGCAAATGCATATTACGGACAGTCAAATAAGCAATAATTAATAAGTATTTAGCACTGCGAAAGGTGGCACGGATTTGATTTCTGTGCTACTCTTTTGTGAGTAACAAGTATGAAAGCGTATCAGGAGGTATCATGACTAATTTAGAGCTTCAAAAAATGGCAAATGAAGTTCGTAAGGGTATCGTGACTTCTACCCATGCCGCAAAGTGCGGTCATCCGGGCGGATCTCTTTCCGCAGCCGATATCTATACGTTTCTTTATTTTGAGGAAATGAATATTGATCCTAAAAATCCCCAGATGGAGGACAGGGACCGTTTCGTTCTTTCTAAAGGACATACAGCACCGGGTCTTTATTCGACACTTGCAAACAGAGGTTTCTTCCCAGTTGAAGACCTTACAACCCTGAGGCATCTCGGTTCATATTTGCAGGGACATCCCAATATGCATATTCCGGGAGTTGATATGGCATCGGGCTCTTTGGGCCAGGGAATTTCGGCAGCAGTCGGAATGGCTCTCGGCGAAAGGATGCAGGGAAAAACAAACAGAGTTTATACCCTTATCGGTGACGGCGAGTCCGAAGAGGGTCAGGTTTGGGAGGCATGCATGTTTGCGGGTCACAGAAAGCTTGACAACCTCTGCGTGATACTTGACTATAACGGACTTCAGATTGACGGACGATTAGAGGATGTTTGCTCGGCAGAGCCTTTCCCCGACAAGTTCAAAGCTTTTCGTTTTCATGTAATAGAGATAGATGCTCATAATTTTGATGAGATCAGAGCGGCTTTCAAGGAAGCAAGAGAGACCAAGGGTCAGCCTACGGTTATCATAGCTCATTCCTTAAAGGGTAAGGGCGTTTCCTTCATGGAAGGTTCGATTGACTGGCACGGCAAGGCTCCCAATGACGAGCAGTATGCTATTGCCATGGCAGATCTTGAAAGGATAGGTGAGAGCTTATGTCAGAAGTAGTAAAGATTGCAACCAGAGAAAGCTATGGTAATGCCTTAAAGGAGCTCGGAGCGGAGTATCCAAATCTTGTGGTTCTTGACGCAGACCTTGCGGCTGCCACCAAGACCGGAGTATTCAAGAAGGCTTTCCCCGAAAGACATATAGACTGCGGTATCGCAGAATGCAACATGATGAGTATTGCCGCAGGACTTTCCACAACGGGACTTATTCCCTTTGCATCGTCTTTTGCAATGTTTGCGGCAGGACGTGCATTTGAGCAGGTAAGAAACTCAATCGGGTATCCTCATTTGAATGTTAAGATCGGCGCAACCCATGCCGGAATTACGGTCGGCGAAGACGGAGCATCACACCAGTGCAACGAGGATATCGCGCTTATGCGTACCATTCCCGGAATGGTTGTTATGTGTCCTTCGGACGACGTTGAGGCTAAGGCCTGTGTGAGGGCTGCGGTTGAATACGTCGGCCCCGTATATATTCGTTTCGGTCGTGCGGCAGTTCCTGTTATAAACGACCGTCCCGATTACAAATTTGAAATCGGCAAGGGCACGGTTGTTCGTGAAGGTAAGGATATCACCATAGTTGCGACAGGTATCTGCGTTGATTCCGCTCTGACGGCAGCAAAGCTTCTTGAAGAAGAAGGAATCT
>CAZCPW010000101.1:0-5364 GCA_964499925.1 uncultured Lachnospiraceae bacterium | reverse complement strand
AGTTTGTGTTCTCCGTCTTCTTGTTCGGATCCTCAAAGCTGTGTCCGTTAACGGTTACTATGCCGTTTGTATTTTCATTAACTACAATACCGTTTGGATTCATGCAGAAGGTTCTGACCGAATCCTCAAACTTTTCCGTACGATATACTATCTTGCTCTCGTAAAGCGCATCCGTTAAATGAGAGAAAATAGCTGCGGGGAGTTCGACTCTTACGCCTATGTCAACACGATTTGAAAGCGTATCGATATTTAAATCCTTGCAGACAGTCTCCATCCACTTAGAACCGCTTCTTCCGACCGAAACGATACATTTGTCTGCTTCAACGCATTCATCGTCCTTTGTGTAAATCCTAAAGCCCGGTTCCAGACTCTCAATCTTTGCTACGGGAGTATTGAAATGAAAGTCAATTTTATCTTTCATCTCATTGTAAAGATTTTCGAGGACTATATAGTTAATGTCGGTTCCCAAGTGACGTACGCTTGCATCAAGAAGAGTAAGCTTATTCTGCATGCAGAGCTTTTTAAACTCGGAGCCGGAGGTTGAAAACATTTTCGTACCCGCTCCGCCGTGAGACATGTTGATGGAATCAACATACTTCATAAGCTCCAAGGCTTTTTCCTTGCCTATGTACTCATAAAGCGTACCGCCGAAATCATTGGTAATATTGTATTTGCCGTCGGAAAAAGCACCCGCTCCTCCGAACCCGTTCATGATGGAACAGGTCTTGCAGTTAATACAGGTCTTGATCTTTTTTCCGTCTATCGGACAATGTCTTTTATCAAGAGTGTTTCCGGCTTCAAAAACCCCTACCTTTAAATTCGGAGCTTTTTTCATAAGCTCGTATGCTCCGAAAATTCCTCCGGGGCCTGCGCCGATTATTACAACATCATACTTCATTTCATTTCTCCAAAGTTTAATTTTAGATGTAAAACAACACCTAATTATATCCTATGGTAATTCCTCTTTCAAGGTTACTGGGTGGGATTTTCGGCCTTCCAGCAGATATTTGCGGAAGATGCCTCAAGCCTTGCAATGGCGTTCTTTACATCCTTAATCTGCGACTCCGTCATATTTTCGGGCTTTGCCTTTGACATTTCCTTTTGAAGCGATTTGCAATCCTCTTTTATGGTCTTCTTTTCTTCTTTGTCAATGTCCTTACCTGCCGTGGTCAATGCCTGTTCGGCCCTTGCCAGGGTTTTTGATGCCTGATTGATTACATCTATTGCATCACGACGAATTTTATCCTGAGCCGCATACATTTCCGCGTCCCTGATTGCCTGATTGATTTCTTCATCGCTCATCTTTTCATTTGCTGTAATTACAATAGACTGTTCTCTTCCCGTATCAAGGTCCTTTGCCGAAACCTTAAGAATACCGTTCGTATCAAGGTCGAAGGTAACCTCAATCTGAGGAACTCCCGCAGGAGCACGCTTAATACCGGTAAGTCTGAACTTACCTATGGTCTTATTGTCACGTGCCATTGGACGTTCGCCCTGTAAGACGTGGATTTCAACGTCTCTTTGGAAAGGAGCTGCCGTTGAAAATACCTGTGAATAATGAACGGGCAAAGTTGAGTTTCTTTCTACAAGTCTGGTTGCAACGCCGCCCACGGTTTCTATCGACAAAGACATGGGTGTTACATCAAGCAACAATATTCCGCCCTGTCCTCCGTTAAAGGCAACGATTTCGCCACCGGACAGGATATCACCCTGAATTGCAGCTCCCTGCGCCACGCATTCGTCGGGATTGATACTCTTTGAAGGCTGAATGCCGGTAAGCTTGTAAACCTTTTCCTGCACTGCGGGGATTCTCGTTGAGCCGCCTACCAAAAGAACCATTCCGAGTTCCGAGGCCGCGATTCCCGCATCATTCAGTGCATTTATTACGGGACCCGCCGTTTTGTCTATCAAATCGGATACAAGTTCCTCAAACTTTGCACGGGTAAGAGTATATTCGAAATGTATCATCTCCCCGCCCGACTGTGTGAGGTAAGGAAGATTTATGGTCGTGGAGCCTGCCGAAGAAAGCTCCTTCTTAGCCTGTTCGGCCGCATCTCTTACACGCTGAAGAGCCGCAAGATCTTTCTTTATGTCTGCTTTCTTTTCTTTCTTCAGCATGGAAAGAAGGTGATTAACAATTCTTTCGTCAAAATCGTCTCCGCCCAAATGATTGTCACCGTTTGTAGCAAGAACTTCGATGACGCCTTCACCGATTTCGATGATTGAGACATCAAAGGTTCCTCCTCCGAGATCGTAAACCATTATCTTTTGCGGCGCCTGATTGTTAAGTCCGTATGCCAAAGCCGCGCTTGTAGGCTCGTTGATAATTCGCTTTACATTTAGCCCTGCAATTCTTCCCGCATCCTTTGTCGCCTGACGCTGAATATCGTTAAAATAGGCAGGAACGGTTATTACGGCATCCGTAACGGGCTCACCTAAATAAACCTCAGCGCTCTCGCGAAGCTTTCTTAAAATCATTGCGCTTATTTCCTGAGGTGTGAACCGCTGATTGTCAATATTTATGGTCCAATCCGTACCCATTTCTCTCTTAATGCTTGAAATGGTGCGTTTACTGTTTACTGCGGCCTGCCTGATTGCGCTCTCACCGACAAGCCTCTCGCCGGAAGGAGTAAATGCAACTACGCTTGGCGTAGTACGTCCGCCTTTTTCATTGGGGATGATGACCGTCTTTCCGCCTTCAACCACTGCCACGCAACTGTTTGTTGTTCCCAAGTCTATTCCGATTGTTTTTCCCATTATAATCTCCTCAAAATCAGTTAAGTCCCGGAATCCGAACCGGTACCCGTATCCGGCATCTGATAGTTGTATCCGCCATACGGAGTGTTGTAATCATAATAGTAATAGCTTCGTCCAAAGCCGCCGAACAAAAGTGAAAAAATAATACGTATCAGGAAGAAAATAAGCATAATCCTGATAACGCCCCTAAACAAATGTAATCCCGTTGTTCCGGAATATGAGCTTCTGTAGTAAGTCTGTCCTTCGCTTCTGAACTTATTTAAAATCGAGTGGTAGAGGTTGTTGTTCGGGTCCATTCTGACTGCTCTTGCCATATAGTCTGCGGCTCCGGAGACATCATTGGAACCGTAACAGCACAGTGCATACAGATAATACCATCTTGCATTTCTGTAATTATGCTCTATGTTTTGCAAAATTCTTGCGGCTTCACTGTAATGTCCCGAATTTATGTAGGAAATTGCATTTCTGATTTGTTGTGAATCCGTGCTTTCCGCTGTCGGATTGATATTGTTGTTCGAGGAAGAATAAGCCCCGAAATTAAAGAAATCATCAAAATCAAATCCACCGAAATCGCTGTACCAGCCTCCGGCTCCGTTGTATCCGCCTGTATAGCCTGAGCTTGAATTTGATGACTGTGAGCGGTTCTGACTGTTGTAGCCATACCCACCGTTATAGTTCTGATAGGTCTGTCTTCTTGCGTCCTCGGCTTTTCTCTTGGCGTACTTTTCGGGGTGGCTTAAAAGATCGTAGGCTTCGTTGATTTCATTCATCTTTTCCGAAGCCTTCGGATCATCGGGATGTAAATCCGGATGATACTTCTTGGCAAGCTTCCTATATGCACTTTTGATTTCGTCCTGAGTCGCAGTTTCGCTGACTCCCAGAACCTTATATGGGTCGTTAACCATTAGACCTTCTCCGTTAGGTTGTCTTTATAAATTCTTCCCTGCATTTAGGACAGGTGATAGCTATCTTACCGCGTCCCTTGGGCACCCTTATGTAAGTCTTGCACTTGGGGCATCTGTAATAATTGTGAGTCTTTCTGTCTCGCCATCTCTTTTTTAAGACGGAGAACCAGGATCTGATTCCGCTCGTAAGTCTTAAAAATTTATCTCTTTCCCTGCTTCTTTTTACGATATTCCTGGAAAGCACTCTGAAATACGCATATATTACCAATATCCAGGCAATCAAATTAAAAATACTCGCGACACCCTGAACTCTTATAAACATGGAAAGTACCAGGAATACGATACCGGTCCAGATAAGACATCTCGAAAGCTCGTCGGTTCCGTATCTGCCTATCATCCAATTGCTTAATTTTCTTGATAGATTATCAAACCATTTTCTCATAAAAACGCTCCGTTCCTTTATTAACTTTACTGATTATAGCAAAGTTGGAACAGGCATAAAATATTTTAAAAATAAACTAATATTAAATAAAAATGAACGGCACCAAAATCAAAAGACTCAAAAACTCGGTGTAAGCAAACATGCAAATAAAGAAGTCTTTAATTTAAAATGAAAAATGCCCCGCTTACGTGCGGGGCAAATCTTATTTTGCATAATCTGTAACACGAGATTCGCGAATGACGTTAACTTTGACCATGCCGGGATATTGCATCTCCTCTTCGATCTTCTTGGCAATGTCTCGTGCCAAAACGACCATATCGGCATCGCTGATAACCTCAGGAACTACCATTACACGAACTTCTCTACCTGCCTGAATGGCAAATGACTTATCTACACCTTTGAAATTGTTGGATATTTCTTCTAATTGCTTGAGCCTTGTTGTATAGGTTTCAAGCGTGTCGCGTCTTGCACCCGGTCTTGCTGCCGAAATTGCATCCGCAGCCTGAACGATGCAGGCGATAAGCGACTGGGGCTCAACATCACCGTGATGTGCCTCAACTGCATTGACAACTATGCCCGATTCCTTGTACTTACGGCAAAGATCAACGCCTAACTGAACATGGGTACCTTCCATGTCATGGTCAACAGCCTTACCGATATCATGAAGAAGACCGGCGCGTTTTGCAACTCTGACATCAAGTCCGATTTCAGCGGCAAGTAACCCTGATAAATGAGCTACCTCGATTGAATGCTTCAATGCATTCTGCCCATAACTTGTTCTGAAACGCATACGTCCCAGAAGTTTGATAAGCTCGGGATGTAAACCGTGAACCCCGACCTCGGCACAGGCATTTTCACCTTCCTCGCGGATGGAATTATCAACTTCCTTCTGTGCCTTCTCAACCATTTCTTCGATTCTTGCCGGATGAATACGTCCGTCAACAATCAATTTTTCAAGGGCAATTCTTGCAACTTCACGACGAATCGGATCGAATCCGGAAAGCACAACCGCTTCGGGAGTATCATCAATGATTAAATCAACTCCGGTAAGGGTTTCAAGGGTACGAATGTTACGACCCTCTCTTCCGATAATGCGTCCTTTCATTTCATCGTTAGGAAGCTGTACAACAGATATCGTTGCTTCGGCAACGTGATCTGCGGCACATTTCTGAATTGCTCCGACTATAAGCTCTTTGGCTCTCTTGTCGGACTCTTCCTTGACTTTCTGCTCCATATCCTTGATACGTTTAGCAGCTTCGA